>CALCJG010000482.1 GCA_937967705.1 uncultured Spirochaetia bacterium | reverse complement strand
GCTCTTCCGATCTGAACGTTCATCGGCTTTCCGCCTTCATCCTCCCCCTGCGGGCATTTCCCCATTTCTTGATGAGGCAGTCTACACCCTTCGGGAGCACAAGGCAAGCCCTTTTTCTCCCGGGGCCCGCAGTTTGGGGGCTTCCTCAGACCAGCCGGTAAATCCGCACGGGGCGTTCGAGTCCCCGGATCTCCACCGGTCCCAGATCCCGGGCATCCTCCGGCAGGGATTCCATCTCCGCCGCAACGGCCTCGGAAACCAGGAAGGCGGAACCGTACGTTTTATTGAGCTGCTCGATCCGTGAGGCCACGTTGACCACCCCGCCCATTACGGTGTACTCCCGGCGCACCGGCGAACCGACGTTCCCCGTCATGGCCATTCCCGCGTGCAGCCCTATGCCGATCCGGGTGGGGGGGATGTTTCCCGCGGAGGCCTCCGACTCCAGCCTGCGGAGTATCTCCCTCCCCGCCTCCACGGCCCGGGGGATGTCATGCTCCGTGGAAACCGGCGCCCCGAAGACCGCCATGAATCCGTCGCCAAGGAACTTGTTGATGATGCCCCCGCGGGCGTTGACGATCTCGATCATGAAATCGAAGAGGTAGTTGAGGTAGGCGATGACCTCGCCGGCGTCCCGGTTTTCGGAATAGCCCGTGAAATTCCGTATGTCGAGGAACATCACGCATACCTTCCGCTCCTCGCTCACCACATCCCCCTCCTGGGCGAGAATGCGGTCCACCACCTCCGGGGTGACATGCTGACCGAAGATGCCGACGATACGGTTGCGGTCCTCGAGGGTCTTCAGGGAGTTGATCATGCGCTTTCTGATCTGCTGGGAGACGAAGGCCGTGGCGATACCGGCGGCCAGGAGAATGAGCGTCCGGGCCAGGTACATGCCGGGTGAGGAGAAGACGGTGTCCGGAGGGAAAACCGGCGAGGCGTGGAGGAGATGAAGACTGAGTATGAGATACTCCGCAGCCGCCACCCCCCCGGTGAAGAGGATCAGGGCCAGGTTCAGCCGGAAGGCGGAGAGGATGATGAAGAGAAAATACATGAATACCGCCGGGAGGAAGAGGGCCTCGAAGGGATTATAGATGAAGGAGGCCAGGTAGATGGTTATCGTGGGTATGCTCACCTCCACCAGGGCATTGAAAAACCTCGGCGGCACGGGAAAGTTCTTTTTCCTTCTTATGAAGTGCGTGAGTACCGCGGCGAAGAAGGCCTCGTAGAGGGAAATCCCCATAAAAGCCAGGGAGAGCCACACGTAAACAGGAACCCCTCTCACCTGCTTCATCGAGGCGTCCGGGAAGGTGTTCCCGAAAAGGGAGCCGATGCTGAAAAACCAGAGGGCCGAGAGGAGAAAGAATCCCATGATGATAAGGGCCCGCATCCGCTCGCTGTAGAGAACCTCCCGGTCGAGATTCCATTCGAAGTAGGCCTCGGCATCCCGGGTCCCCAGCTCCTTCCAGGCCTGCAGCAAATTACCGGCCGCGGAGATCAGCCGGGGTCTGGGCATTTCCCGATTTAGCATATCCCCTTTCCCTGTTCCCTTTGTTATCCTTCGATGGCCGGTCCGTATCCGGCGGCCCATCCTGCCGTCACATCAACGAGCGGAGGAATGGAGCCATCGTTCCCTTTCGCCATGCGGCCAGGAGCCCCTCTATCTTCTGATCATCCTCAACGATGGTCTTCAGGATGCGTCCCCGCTCCGGCGAATTGAGATTCTGAAACTGCTTCTCCTCAATCAGGAGGGAACGGGCTCCGCGCAGGGCATCGAGGATCTCCGCGACGTTATCCGGAAGACACCGCTCCAGCTGCCGCCTCAGCCGCGCGGCCATGGCGGGCGAGGCCCCTCCCGTTGAGAGGGCCAGGATGAGTTCGCCCTTCCGCACGAAGGAGGGTACGATGAAAGAGCAGTTGGGGGGATCGTCCACGGAATTGAGGAATATCCCCCGCTCGGTGGCCTCCTCGAAGACCTGCCGATTGACGGCGCTGTCGTTGGTGGCCGAAAAGGCGATCTGCACCCCCTCCAGGTCCCCCGGGCGGTATTCCCGGCGCTGAAGGTCCAGCCGCTCATCCTCGTCCTTGTTGAGCTCCAGCAGCCCCTCGTGAAGTTCCGGAGATATGACCCGGACCCGGGCGCCGGCCTCCAGGAGGTCCCGCACCTTGCGGAAGGCCACCTCGCCGCCGCCTATCACCGCCGCCAGGCGGTTCTCCATCTGCAGCAAAACGGGGTAGAGTCCCATATTATTTAGCCAGCTCCAGGGGCACGGGAAACTCCTCGCCGCATTCCCGCAGTTCCCGTTTCTTTTCCTCCGTGAGACCGATCTCCTCGTCGCTGATATAGCACTGGGGATCCGGAGCCCAGGGATCGGCGTAGGCCCTGAGGGCCCGCACACGCATGGCGCCGGTGCAGAGTTCCCGATGGGCGCAGAGACGGCAGCGCCCCTTGATGTATTCCGCTTTGTGCTTGAGGCCCTTCATCAGCGGATCGGTCTCGTCGGTCCAGATGTCCCCGAAACTCCTCTCCCGGATATTCCCCAGGGAGTAATCCTGCCAGAACTGGTCAGGGTGCACGTTGCCCACGAAGTCTATGTTGCCGATCCCCACGCCGGTGGAGTGGGCCCCGCCCCCGTTCCAGCTTAAAAGCTCCCGCACACGCTCCGCCGATACGGGGTCGGTCTCCTTCAGTTTCAGGTAGAGGTAGACCCCGTCTGCATGATTGTCCACGGTGAGTATGTTGATGTCCAGCCCTGATTCGAAGAAGCCGGAGGTGCGCTCCAGTATGATGTCCATGGCGTGCCGGGACTGGCTGTGGGTGAGATCATCGCCGTAGAGATTGCCCCCCCGGCCCGAATAGACGAGGTGGTAGAAACAGGCCCGGTTGATGCCTTCCCGCCGGATGAAATCGAAGATACCGTGCAGATCCTCGTAATTGCGCCGCGTCAGCGTCAGGCGCAATCCGACCCTCTGACCCACAGCGATGCAGTTCTCAAATCCCTTCATGGCCCGGCCGAAGGCTCCCTTGACCCCCCGGAAATGATCGTTCACATCCTCCATGCCGTCCAGGCTGATGCCCACGTATACGATACCGGCGTCACGGATGGCCCGGGCCGCGTCGCGGTCGATGAGGGTACCGTTGGTGGAGAGCACCGGGCGTATGTTCCTGTCCGCCGCCCGCTGTATCAGTTTGAAGATGTCCCTGCGCATGAGGGGCTCCCCGCCGGAAAAGAGAAGCGAGGGGATACGGAAAGCGGCGAGATCATCGATCAGCGCCAGGCCCTCGTCCGTGTCCAGCTCCCCGGAGTAGCGGATGTTGTCGGAATCGGTGTAGCAGTGTACGCATTTGAGATTGCAGGTGCGCGTGGTGCTCCAGACCACGATGGGCCGCCTCTCGGAGGCCAGTACCTGCCGTGTGTGCGGCGCGTTCCCGTGGCAATCGCTGCGGGATTCCGCGCCGTAGCGGAGACCGTCCCCCGTGGAGACGCCGCCGCAGTAGAGTTTGCCTATATCAATCATGATTGTTCCTTTTCCATTTACTGAACTCTTCGGAGAAGTAACGGACGCGCTGTTTCTTGAACTCCCGCAGGCTCCGGAGAACCAGGTAATCCCCGATCCCCGTTTCTCGCGCCAGGCTCCGTATCAGCCCCTCCAACTCCTCCTCGCTTCGGGCGTGTATCATGGCGAAGAGGGGGTATTCCCAGCGGCCCGGGTATACGTCCCGGAGATACAGATGGGAGACGGCGCCGACCCGGGCGAATCTCCCCGCCGCGCTCTCTATGTCCGTTTCGGGTCCCGGCTTCCAGACCGTCATGGCATTGGCGCGGTACCCCGCATCCCGGTGCCGAAGGACGCCGGCGTAGCGCCGTATGATCCCCCGCGCCTTGAGATCCTCCCCGGTGGCGGCCAGAAGCTCCTCGCTCAGAAAGGAATCCCCTTCCCGGACGAGAACCGCCAGGGGCCTTTCCGCCAGGGGTAAATCGCGCTGCAGAAGGCGCAGCGCCTCCCGATCCGCCGGCGAGAGCGTCCCGGCCTCACCGGCCGCCGCGGGCTGAGCCTGGGCCTGCGTCTCTGCACTCTCCTCCGTCCGCCCCACCGGAAGCCGGAGCCCGATCTTGAACAGGCGCCGGTTGCGGAGGAGCAGATAATCCCGGGCGCGGCAGCGGGCGGCGATGAAGGCCGCCGTGGAATCGAGGGAATCCCCCCCCTCCACCGCCAGGGTAAACCATATATTGTAACGGTGATCCCGCAGGTAATTGTGGCTCACCCCGGGATGAGCGTTGATGATCCCCGCCGCCTCATCCACGTCCTCCTCCCTCACCTCCAGGGCCACGAGGGAGGTCTGATATCCCAGCCGTCCGGCGTCGAGGACGGCGGATATGTTGCGCACAACCCCTCTCTCCCTGAGCGAACGGACCGCCGAAAGCAGATCCTCCGGGGAGACGCCGGCCTCAGCGGCCGGGATGTCGAAGAGCCGGGGAGTCAAGGGGATGTCCCTCTGCAGGCGGTTGAGTACCTTTTCCTCCAGATCAGAGAAGCCCCCTTCCGCCTGGGAAGAGACGTCTCTGCTGTTATATGTTTTTTCGGAACCCGTCAATTTTCCAGTTTCTCCAGATCAGGCAGGGGCAGCACCCCGATCCCCTCGTCGGCAAGCTCCTTCATCTCCTGAAGGGTGGTCTCCCCATAGACGTTCCGCTCCTCCTCTGCCCCGTAATGGATCCCCCGGGCCACATCGGAAAAATCGTTCCCCACATATTCGTAATTTTCCTGCACATACTGCCGCATCATACGGAGCATATCGAAAAAGCCCCGGGTCGCGGCGAACCCTTCCCTGCGGGAAACAGGTCGGGACTGGATGGAACAGCCCGAGAAGAGGCGCTTCACCCCGGACGAACCGCAGAGGGGGCAGCTGATCATCCGGTCCTTCACCTGCCTGTCAAAGGCCTCGTAGTCCTTAAAGCACCCCTCGAAGCGGTGTCCCCTTTCGCATTCCATGTCGAAGTTTATCATCCGCGGTTTCGCTCAAGATCTCAGAATTTGAAGGAGGCGCCGAAGTTGACCAGTCCCAGGGTCCCGATCCCGACATCCGCGAAGAGCCCCAGCCCCCGGCCGAACCTGAGGCCCAGGAGGGCGATGTGTCCCGCGGGTATGGTCTTATGGGCGCTGCGCCGGTATCCTGTGGTATCGCTGTTGGCGGCATCCACGTAGGTTCCCCCTAGGGAGAGGCTGTGATACACCTGCACCCATTCCCAACCCCAGGTGAGACCGGTGCGCACCATCAGGGAGGTGAAATAGAGATTCCAGTCGGCATGGCCGTCCTCGTAGTTCCAGCGCGTTTTAACCTGCTCGTAGGAACCGACCAGCCCCACGAAACCGTGGCGGGCGTAGGAATAGTTGTATCCCAGAAAGACCGGCCCCAGGGATCCCTGATCGGACTGGGACTTGGCGCCGGTAAAGGGGGCGGAATAGCTGAAGGCAATATCATCCAAAATACTCGAGGTGATATGCAGCAGGGAGGCAAAACCGTATCCCCCGTAGACCTCATGACGGGCCGTCCCCTCAGAAGCGAACAGGGGGGCACCGAATAGCGCCAACAGCATCATGCAAAGCCATATCCTCTTCAGTCCCATAACCACCCTCTCACACAAACGGTTTATTCTTTCCTGCCTTATCCTTCAGTATATCCTCACCCCGGGGACCTGTCAAGATTTCGGGGAGCCTGCTGCCCCGCCCGAAAAGGGCTTGGAGCCTTTCGAAAAAGACGAATCCCCCTCTTTCTTCGTTGACTTCCCTTCCGCACAGGGTGATACTATTCCCCAGGGCTGCCTCAACGTCAAGACAAAAGGGGACAAAAAATGAACCCAACCGCCCTCCTTAAAAGATGGCGCCTCATCCTTCCGGCTGCCTTCATACTCATGGTCCTATCCCGGCCGGGTCTGGCCGGGGACACCCCTTCGCCGGAGGGGGCGGCCTTTCTCCCCCATGCCGGTCTTGCCGTGGAGGGAGGAGGCTACCTGGACAATCAGGCGGGGTACAGCATGCTCACCCGGCGCCTCTTCCTCCTGGACGTTTTACGCCTCGGACGCTGGACACTCTCCACTTTCATAACTGAGAGCGTCTACTACGGGGGCGATCATGAGGACTTCAAGGACCCCTACCTGATCCATTACGACATGGAGTATTTCAATTTACGTTACTCCTTCCGTTTCGGTTACCTCAGTTTCTTTGCCGACCATCTCTGCAACAACCTCATCAGCCGGGGGGACAGTGAAAGGTATCAGTTCCGCTGGTATGGTTACGGCATCAAGTGGGAAAGCCGGGGGATGCGGCTGGGGGAGAAAAATCCCGGCCCCGTCCCGGGAACCCCTTCCGGGTTCCTCCTTCTCAACCGGCTGAGCTATCTGGCGGCCGCCGAGACCAACTGGGCCGTCGTGGAATTCAAGTACGACTACCTCCTCAGGGGGGCTCTGAGGTACGACATCTTTCAGTGGTACCGAACGATCCCCTATGCGGAAGTATCTGCCTTCGGCATCGTGGACGGTTCCCTCCGGGTGGATCGGAGCGCCGAGGCCGGCCTCAGGATACGTTTCTCCCGGGCGGACATCACCCCCTTCTACCGCTACTCTCTGGTGCACGATACGGACACCTACCGGGGAACGACGGCGGCTCTCTCCCTCTTCGGTCTCCGCTTGGAGACCCCCTTCGGTCTGCCGGAGGAACAACCTTCAGAGGTAAAAATCGTCAGAGAGGGTCCGGTAGGTGATGAGTCCGGGCGGTGGAAATCTCCGGAGCTCCATTTTTCCGGCAGCTATGCGAAATACCTCGCCGACGACTACCTGAACGTTGAGACCGACATCCTTTTTGTCCTGGACCTGATCAAGTGGGACGATCTGACCCTCTTTTCGGAGAACAAGCTGCTGCACAACTCCCGGAAGGAAAATTTCGGGCTATACCCCCGCTATCTTCAGTTCGGCGCGGAATCGGGCCTCGCCTGGTGGTTTTCCCATCCGGGAATTTACCTGGAGGGCTTCCATCGTTACGTGCGGAAGGACGAGGGTAACTACGATCTGGCGCCCCAGCCGGAGTATCACGCCGCCGCCCTGCGCCTGAGGAGCCGGGGAATGAAAACGGGACTGGCCGACAGCAATATCGCCTTTCCCAGCGGGGACGGAGTGGCCTGTCTCAACAGCTTATCCTATTCCCTCAGTCTGGGGAAGAACCTGCACCGACGCAATCACCCCTATCCCTGGAGCGCCGAGGCACGGCTTCGCTGGGATATCACCCGCATCGGCATCATGATCCCCTATCTCCTGCCGGGGATGGATCTCTCCTGGGGTGTTGGGCATCTCTGGGAAAGCCATGCGGAGGGAGGGGTGCGATTTCACAGCGCGGCGGATTTCACCCTTTTTTACTGCCACCGGTACCGCAGCGAGGCGGAACCCGACTGGGGATACGGGAAGACGCATCATCTCGTGGGCCTCAGGGTGGAGATGTAAAAAAAGGCCCCGGAAAACCCGGAGCCCTGTTCACGTAACGGAAACGGCAAATTTGATTACATTCCGTACCCCTGCAGCATCTCGGCGATGCTTACATAGAACCCTTCGGCATCGAAACCCGGCGTGATCCCGAAGAGATGGTTGATTTCCATGAAATGATCTATCCCGAACAGGCCTGTTTTGACGCCCTTCCAGATTCCCCACTTGGAGCTGTTTACAGGAACGATCCCGTCATTGTCACCGTCGAAGTATTTGATGAGGGCCCAGGTGGGGGTTAAAATCAGGTTGGATGTGACGCCGTACATCTTCCCGGCATAGCTGATGTATTTGATACCGGCCTTGTCGGGGGTGTTGGGGTTGAAGACATTGTTCATATTGTAATGAGTCAGCTCGTAGGTGGCCGCCATGAAGTTAGGGTTCTTCTCGCCGCAGACCAAGCCGCCCCAGAGAGTGTTTCCGATAGCGGCAACCGCCCACTGAAGAATGTTGGGGAGCTTTCCGCAGACCACGTCAGCCAGGGAGGTACCGCGATTGGGACTGGAGATCATAACCAGGGAGGCCACCCTGCCGGCCATACCCAAATTGGTAATCATATAGCGCGCGCTCACGCCGCCCTGGGAATGCCCGATGATGTTGACCTTGGATTTCCCCGTAACGGCCAGCACCTTGAGGATGAATTCCTTCATCTGCTGTCCCCTCACCAGGGAGGTGTCGAAGGCGCTCATATCCACGACATAGACGTTCTTGACGCCTTCATCGTTGAGGGCCTTTTTAATCTTGTAGAAATAATCGATCCCGAAGAGGAATTCCTCACTGCCAGCATAGCCGTGAGCCAGAATGACGGGATATTTAACATTGATGGCCTTGGAACTGCCGCCGGCCTGAAGTGTTGCGGGAATTGCCAGGGAAAAAGCAATAATAAGGGCAAAAAGAAGAAGAGCTATTTTTTTCATTGGGTATGACCTCCTGATATAATCTGTATCTCTATGTTCTTGCCAAACCATCTGGTCGGTTTATGTCATAAAAATTAGCAGAATTATACTTCAATGTCTTTGCAAAAAGTGATTCCACAGAAAATGATCAGACCGGATGGACGTTTTTTTGTGATTTTTTTACACTTTCTTCGTTTTCCCCTTCTAAAATTATTCTTTTATATCGTTCACGGCATACCTTGTACCCGTAAATGCTTCCAGGCCATGGGGTCAGAGCCTCGTCGGGCAAACAACCGGAACCATCGAGTCATTGATCAGATGAGAAAGTTTTCGAAGAGATTTATGAACAAAAAGGACCTTATTATACAAAATTCCCCATACATAAATAAAATAATAATTAAAATAAAAGCAATTTTTATTGAAATAATCAATTCTCTGATTATGTTTATTAATGAGAGATGCAATTATTTCGTATATCCCGAGGAAACCGATGAAAGAAAAGGGAACGCTGTCCCAAAGAATAACCGTATTGGGGATTGCCTCATCAGCCCTCCTGGGGGCGGTGATTTTCGGTTTTCTGGGCCCTTTATGCGGACTCTATGACGGGACACCAGCCCATCTGCTGGCTCTGACCCTCATCACGGCAGCCCTAGTTGCCCAGGCCGGCCTTTTCCTCCTTCTGTCCCGCAGCGTTTCCCGCAACATGAACCGGGTCAAGGCATACCTCAATTCCGACGGGTCCCGGGATTCCTCTGAAAAGTGGGACCGGGAGTTTCGGGATCTCGTTGCCTATCACGATGATTTCCTCTCGAAGGTATCCTATCTCATGGAGGAGATCACCAACATGTCCCGGCACCTGGTGGAATCCCTGGACCAGATGAGCATATCCACCATCGCCTTCTCGGAGAACGCCCAGAGCCAGGCGGCCTCCGCCGAGGAGATCACCGCCACGGTGGAGGAAATATCCGCCGGAATGGAAACAGTCTTCAGCAACGTGGGCGTCCAGGTGAACAACCTGACGGACCTGACCGACAAGATCTACGAGATGTCGGACCTCATCACGGGAATCAACAGCCAGATCGCCCAGATGATAGACTCCACACGAAACATCTCTCAGATGGTGCAGTCCGGCATCGACACCATGGAGAAGATGTCCGTCAGCATGGGCAAGATCAGCGAGAGCTCCAATGAGATGACCAACATCGTCAACATCATCAACGATATATCGGACCAGATCAACCTGCTCTCCCTGAACGCCTCCATCGAGGCGGCCCGCGCCGGGGAATACGGGCGGGGATTTGCCGTGGTGGCCGACGAGGTATCCAAACTGGCCGACCAGACCACCGCCAGCATCAAGGACATCGATTCCCTCATCAAGAAGAACGACAATGAGATCAAGACCGAGATACAGAACGTCCGGGAGACGGTCAGTATGATCAACCAGATCGCCCAGTCCATAGGGGAGATCAACAGCATGGTCAACCTCATCTCCGAAAACATGGAAAAACAGATCGGGATCAACGATATGCTCAACCAGGAGGCAAAGACGGTCAAGGAAGGTTCCGACGAGATACACCTGTCCACCAGCGAGCAGAAAAACGCCATCACGGAAATCGTTAAATCCATCTCCAACATCAACGAGGCCACGCAGTCCATAGCCGCCAATTCGGAAAAGATCGCCAATGAAGCGGTGGAGCTCTCCAGCATATCGCAGAGCCTGAAAGACAGGATAGACATGCTGCACTGATATAAAAGATAAAAGGGAGGTCGTCATGGCTCAATTCAAGTCTTTTAATCCGGATGTAGAGGTCAACGGGGAAACGGTGCTCTCCGTAGTGGACGGGATGGGGGCGTTCAAGGAAAAGGCCGCCAAGTATCTGGCGGACAACGGGATCAGCAACCCCGCCCCCGGTCAGTGGTACGCCCAGCAGTCATGGCTGAACGCCTTCAAGGCGATTGCGGAGTCCACCGGGGAATTCACATTGCTGAACATCGGGAAGAAGATCCCGGAAAACGCCAAATTCCCACCGGAGATCAACGACATCGAAAAGGCCCTCGCCGCCATCGATGTCGCCTATCACATGAATCACCGTCTCAAGGGTGAGGTGATGTTCAATCCCGCCACGGGGGTCCTCAAGGAGGGGATCGGCCATTACGGGTTTGAGAAATCCGGTCCCAAATCCATCAAGATGGTCTGCAACAACCCCTACCCCTGCGACTTCGACCGGGGTATCATCGATTCCATGGCCCAGAAATTCAAACCCCAGGGAACCTCCTTCGTCAAGGTGAAACACGACGATTCCCAGCCCTGCCGCAAGAAGGGGGACGATTCCTGCACCTATCTCATCTCCTGGTAAGGCTCGCCCCCGGCGCATCGCGGATTGCATTCATCCTGCCGCAAGGCAGGATTCCCCTCAGGGGGACCTGGCACATCACCCCCTTAAGCCCTTACCAAAGCCCCCTGTAGAGAGACGTGATGTAGAAAAAGAGGGCAGCCCCCGTGATGAGGGTATTGACCGCCTTATAGGGCGGAGCGAGCTGCGAGAGGATGCGAAGCGGAACGATGCCGCTGATGAAAAGCGAGAGGAAGATAAAGTCCGTGTCGGGAGACAGCCCCCAGTTGCCGTAGGCCCGGGAGAGCATCTCCACAGTCATAACCTGCCACAGAAGAAGGGCCAGCGCCATGAGGGCCGGGAGGATAAGCTGGTCCCCCAGGGATTCCAGCACAGACCAGAGGGGGCTGACCCCGTGTCGGGACACGATATCCTCCGCGGGAGTCGGCAGATCCTCTTCTATAGTAGCGGTCTGCATCCGTTTTTTTATCCCTGCCAGGCGCCGTGCCTCATTCCGCCTATCATACAGAGCCCTCAGAAAATAGGGTAAATAGAGGGCCAGGATCAGCAGGGGAAAGGATATGATTCCCCAATACCACCGGATATAATAGCCGAACATGACCGAGGCGTAGGGGATCATAACAGCGGCAAGGCATCCCGGTATATAAAGTGTGTACTTGACCTCGCCGAGCTCATCGGGACCGAAGCCGCAGAACATCCCCCAGAAGAGGGGATAGACCGGCGCCAGGATCAGCAGGGAGTCCATCTCCCGGGGCAGCCCGCTCCAGGGCATGATACGGTAGGCGGCGAAGAAGAGGATGAGGGCCAGATAGACCCCGGCGTTTCCAAAAAAAAAGAGGACCTTCAGGGGCACCGTCACATATCCGGCATCACAGGCCCCCAGGAAACTCCGATAGATCCGTCCCATGAAGAGGGTGATGAAGAAGTTGACCAGGAGGCCCAGGAGGAATATCCCCGCGGGAGAAAGAGAATCCACGAGGCTCTTTCCCGGGGGAACCAGAAGCCCGTAGATAAAGCCCGCGAAGGCGACAATGAGTGCGTCGAAGACCAGTTCATCGATGTTGATGAAGCGCCGGACCACCTGACTGATCTTTCGTATCATCCCTGCTCCCTATACGCGGATCTTGTAGAGTTCGTACTCCTTGTCCTGAGTCTCGCCGGTCATCACCTTGTAGGTGACGTTGCCGATATAGACGTATCCCCCCAGTATGTACCGGCAGCCCAGTTCCCGGGCCAGCACATTGTGCAGGTAATAGATGGCTCCGAAGATGCCCATCTGCCGGTAGGACGTCCTGACTGCGGCGGTCTTGGGAATGATCCCATCGAAACGATGCCGGTTCAGATAGAAGAGCAGCTTTCCCCACAACCGCGTGGTATCGTAACGCCGCAGCAGAGGAGTGAAGTCCGGCGTGGTAAAGCCGTAGCCGACCGGCTCTCCCCTGTCATCGAACGCGAAGGTCATGAACCGGGCGTCCAGGAGGGAGAGTATCCCCTCATAGAGGCTGTAGAATTCCTCGAAGCTGATGTCGGTATAGAAGAGGCTCTCCTGAAAGTTTTCCACCGTGAGGTCATAGATGATGCGCATCTCCTCCCGGGGCCGGGTTTTGTCCAGGCTGCGGAAGGTGATGCCGCCGGCCAGGGCCTTCTCATAGGCGGACCGGTTTTTCTCGATGTTGCCGTCCATATCGTAATTGAGCCGGCTGCGGTAGAGATAGGACTCCTCCACACCGTAGCGCCGGGTGAAATCGCCGTAGTATTCCCGATCCGGATATTCCATGAAGTAGTCCAGCTTCTCCCGTCCCCGGACGGCAAAACGGTAAGGGTACCAGGTGGCCTTGAAGAAGGGGAAGAGGAGATGATTGCGGTCCCGGAAATAGTTCCGGGCATAGTCCAGCATCCGGCGGAAGACCTCATAGTCCTCCACCACGTCGAAGAGCCCCGCGCAGCCGTAGGGCACCCCCTTTTCATCCAGGAGGAGGGGATTGCTCCCCAGGACCATGCGCCCCACGACCCTGTCTGCGCCGTTGCGCGCCAGATAGAGATCGAAATCCCCCGGTCCGGCCACCATCTTGCGGGTCTTGAGGATGTTGTAGCGCGTCATCCTGCGATCGCTGTAAAGCTCCATAGGAAATTGAAGAAAGGCCTCCAGGTCTCTCCCGCCGGTTTTGTCGATCCTGCTTATCATCACATCATTCATGGATATCCTCCCTGCGAATCATCACCCCCGATGTCGTTGACAGGACGATTCACTCCGTCCCTTTTCCCTTTTGGGATGAGAAACCCTTTTTCCCGCTGCACCCTTTCCTTCTTCGCGATGAGGCCTTCGAGATACCCCCTCAGCCGGACGAACGCCGGATGGTCCGGCCGGAAGAGATTGCGGTGGGATCGGTCGCCCATCCTGTAGAGCTCGTAGCGTATCCCCTCCCGCGTGGGAATGTAGATGAGTTTGTAATCCCCGTCGAAGACCGTCCGGTGCTTTGCAAGGAGGATGAGGTCCTCGTAGTCCTCCCGCAGCACGATATCCGAGCTCCGCTCATCCACCCGGCAGAGGCGGCTCACGTCGGGATAGAGGATACGCTGCCGCTGGAAGAACTGCCCTCCCCGGTCGATGAACCATATCCCCGTTTCGGAGGTGGCGACCCTCCCCTCCCGCAGGGAGCCCCCCTCCAGCACGGGCCGCAGGGAAACCCCGTCCAGGCCGGGCCGGGGGGGAAGGTTCATCAGATCCAGGACGGTGGGGGTAAAGTCCGCCTGTTCCGCCACGCCGGCGTATCCCCGCCCCCTGATCCTTTCCATAACTTCCCGTTGAGGCTTGAGGATGAAGGGAACCCGCGTGGCGTATTCCCCGCGGAAATGCTCCCCGTGCCCCAGGTCCAGGCCGTCGTCGTAGAAGTTTTCGCCGTGATCCGCCGTGAAGAGGATGATGGTGTTGTCATAGAGTCCCCGCCTCTTCAGATGATCGATCACCGCGCCTACGGTGTCGTCCACCGCGCGGCAGGCCCCGTCGTAAAGCCCCCTGATCTGCCGCACATCCGCCGGTGTCAGGCTGGTTTCCCGGGTGATATCGTTGATCTTCATATACTTGTACTCCCCCCGGTAGGCGCCGTCGGTGCGGAGACGGTAGTAGGGATGAGGCGTGGCATAGGGAAAATGGGGGGCCGAGAGGAAAACCGCCAGCAGGAAACGCCCCTCTCCCGAGAGTTCGTCCAGTTCCTCCCGGATATCCTCAAGGGCAAAGGCCGGATCGGAGTTCTGAGCAAAACCCCGTAGTTCCGGGAAGAGGACGCGGGCCGGGCGGTTCTGGAGAAAGGGGAGCAGCAGAAAATGCGTCTCCAGGAGCCGCTGGCGTATCATCATCCGAAAGTCGAAATGGGGAACCCTCGTCCGGTCGAATCCCTTCATGCGGGAAAAGATGTCGCCGGCATAATCCGCCACCGCCGCCGTCCGGAAGCCTCGCGCCCCGAGTACGGCCAGCAGGTCCGGGGTGGTCCGCTCCAGACTCTCCCGCGAAGGAAACATGTGCCGGATGCCATGGCTCGCCGGGTAGCGTCCCGAAAGCAGGGTAAACCAGGAGGGGAAGGTGCGCGGCAGCTGCACATGAAGGTTGTGGAAGGAAAAGCCGTCCCGGGCCAGTGCGTCGAGGCGGGGGGTCAGAGCCTTCGGTCCCCCGTAAGCGGAAATCCGGTCGTACCGGAAGGAATCCGCCGCCAGGATGATCACATTGGGGCCCAGGTTCCTTCCCTGGAACAAGGAACGCCCCCCCCAGAAGGCCAGCGCCAGTATCAGAAGGGTGATGAGTCCTTTCCGGGGTATCCGCCGAAAGGGGGTCAGAGCCCTGCGGAAAAGGGACACCCCCGCCGCCGCCAGCAGGGGGGCATAGAGCAGGTAAACCATGCTCTTCAGGAGGCTGAGCAGCGGCAGGGGGATATATTCCGTAATCAAAAGCTGGAAGGCTCTGACCCCTCCCCCCCGGCCATAGAAGGCCTCGTGATAGAGGGCCGGATGCCGGGCGATGTCATGGAGCAAGAAGATCAGCAGCATTCCGAGGGGAAACAGGAGGAGGGGGGTCAGAGCCTCGCCGATACGCCGGTTGTAGTCGGTGTGCAGGGCTTTCAGATAGAGGAGGTGGCCGACGGCCGCTCCACAGGAGGCCCCCAGGAGGCCGTAGGCCAGGATTATCTTCAGCAGGGCCAGAAGGATGACCCCCTTATAGTGAGCCATCGCGAAGGCGCCGATCTCCCCGGCCTCGATCCCCATCACCGAAAAACCGCTGCCGTAAAGCAGGCAGAAGAGACAGCCGGCCCAATAAACCCCCGCCCCGCAGAGGGCGGACACGATCATCAGCTCCCGGCGGCAGGAGAGGTCCCGGCGAAGATATTGCTTGATCCTTTGCATGTTCGTGGGGGTTAAAATCCCTAACGTCCTATTATTCCAGGGGCCCTCTATGGAAATAGGAGCCCTATCCGAGCTCTGCTTCCGGGGCTTTCCGGTCCCTCAGCATCCTCCCCCGTACCGATCTTGTAAAGGGTTTTTCCCGGGGCGGGGGTGATTTTATCCCATGGAAAGGCCCGTGGGGTCAGAGCCCGGCAATCCGATGAGACAGGGACAGCCCCAGCCCCCAGGTCTCGTAGAAGGCACCGGCCCCGCCTTTCACCACCGTCGATGCGGCGCCGGTACTGGTATTGACGCTGTAGCTGTCCCCGCGGAGATCGTAGATCGCCGTATAGGAGAGGGAAAGGGAGAGGGTGAGCCCGGCGTTTATATCCCAGCCGCCGCGGAGATGCAGAAACAGATAACGTCCGTCCCTCATGGTGTCATAGAAATCCAGGTTCCTGCGATAATGGTTATCCACGGCCTGGCAGTATACATAGGAGCTCAGGAAGAGAGCGGCGGAAACGGAAAAGGGCCGCCAGGGCCGGTACCCGGCATGCAGCCCCGCGTAGGGAAAGGAATATTCCTGCCGGTAGGAGATGACAGTCCCCCAAACGCTCTCGGGGGCCGAACCGGGCGGGTATTCCAGGTAACCGTCCCGGGCATGCCATTTAAGCCGCATCGTGGCGTAACCCACCAGGGGCGTCAGGGAGATATCATCGTGGTAGAAGGTGTAGCCCGCGT
>CALCJG010000481.1 GCA_937967705.1 uncultured Spirochaetia bacterium | reverse complement strand
AGGTTGTTGAAATCGTGGGCAATCCCTCCGGCGAAGAGGGCGAGGGATTCGATCTTGCGGGCCTTTTCCACCTCCCTGTTTCCGTCGATATACCGGCGCATGACGCTGATCATGAAAGAAAGGACCAGCAGGGTAATCCCGATGCTGAAGTAGGAGGAGCCCAGCCGCGGCAGCAGGGGCTCGCCGGAGCCCTGGTAGATCATCAGGTAATCGATTACGGCCGTCATCACCGTGACCAGAACCCCGGTTAACGGTATGAGTAGATATCGGTACCGCCTCTTGAGAAACACATCTAGGGTCAGGCTGATGACGAGATAGACCATGGAGAGTGTGGCGTAGATATCCCTTGCGAAATAGAGGAGCCCCGGCTTTCCCCGAACTGACTGCCAGCTGATGTTAAGCGGACTGACCAGGCCCGATCTCTGCGAGATAAAAAGTTCTGGCAGCAAAAAGGAGAGGATGATGGTGCAGAGGGTAAAGAGAAGGCCGGCCATGATCATTCCCCGGTTGATACGCTTCCAGAGCGGCGTGAGCTCTGCCATGTAGTTGAGAATGTAGGGGATGGCGAAGATAAAGAATACCACTGAAAGGGCCTGAAGCCTGTGAAACTTTCTGCCCAGAAGGATGTTTTCCGCCAGAGAGCTGCCGATAACGGCAATCTCTCCCCCGACAAAGAGGAGGCCGGAGAGACCGAAGAGAAGGACAGCCAGGTGCAGCCGGTCGCGGGTGTGAAAGAATAGAAAGGAGAATTGAAGGATACCCGAGAAAAGCAGGCCCAGGCAGATTCCCAGATAGATTAAAGGGGTGATGTGGTGGAAAGGGGCCATGATCTGTTCTCACCTGAATACTCAGAGGATAAATCAGGAAAGAGGTGATGTCAAACATATAATCTCCAGGGATGATGCTGATGGGGATGGCATCTCTCAGGGACCGTGTCGATGGGGGGGATCGGGTTTATTTCGCGATTTTATTCAGATAAGGCATGGGATCCACATACTCCGTTCCTATGCGGACCTGGTAAAAGCATATATGACGAGTGACCTTGCCGGTTCTCCCCACATAGCCGATAACTTCACCCTTGGAAACCTTCTGTTCGGGATCCACTGAAACCCGCTGGCAGTGGGCATAGGATGTGGAGAATCCGTATTTATGTCTGATGGAAACCGTCAGGCCCAGAACTGGGTCCCATCGTATGCTTTCCACCGAGCCGGGAGCTGCGGCCCGGATCTCGGCGCCGGGAAAGGCGGATATGTCGATTCCCAGATGAGATTCCTTCCGGAAGGTATAGGGGGATGTCCGGTCGCCGAAGCGGGAGATGATGTATCCCCGTACCGGCCAGAGGGAGGGGGTGCTTTCCAGGATTTTTTTCCGTGTCTCCAGGAAGGCCTTGATCTTACCCATTACCTTCTTCGTCGTTTTGAGTTCCCTTTCCACTTCCTCGATATTCAGAAGCTCGATGGAGGGGGACTGCTCATTTTCATAGCCTTCCGCCGGTTTGGTGCTTGCCACGCCTCCCTTGGCCCAGAGAGCGTCCACATCATTGCCGGGAGTGAGGGAGTAGAGATAGGTGATCTCCGGTTTGAATTTCTGGAAGATATCATAGAGCCGGTTGATCTCGGATTTATATTTCTTAATCTGTTTTTCGGAATTGGCCCCGTAGAGTTTCAGCTTGGAAACCTCTTTAATCGTGGATGTATGATTGATGATCAGTAGGGAGGTGACGACGACGGTTACCGTGAGAATCCCCACGAAAAGGGAGATGGCAAAGATGGAGATGTGAAAGTTTACGATCCTTTTCTCGGAGTGGGGGATGAACATGACAGTGATGCGTTCCCGCCCCTTCTTCAGGAAACGCTCCCACCAGTCTTTGGCCCTTTTCTGCAGATCCCCGTAATGCTCCTTGAGATACTCCTTAAGGTTCTCCTGAAGATCATTCAGGTTGGAATCTTTGAACGGATTTAGGCCCATAGCTCTCCCTGATATAGTCTTTTACACCATCCCAAAGGGGGGATTGATACAAAACAGTGTTCTATAATAAGTAAAAAAGAATTACTCCATGTTACTAATATCGGCGATTTTATGTCAAGTCTATTATTTTTTTGCTTTCCTTATGGGCTGGAGGGGGTGTGATTTCACCAAAAGCTGTCTGCGGCAGCTGACTGTTCCAGAATAAGGCGCGAGATGCAGCAGGGATAAAAAAAGCATCCCTGCTTTTATAGGCAGGGATGAGTGTCCAAGAGGTCTCAAACTCCATGGATGTTATGCAACATCACATGAAATTGAATAGTGTTCGATATAGATACTCAAATTAGCATCTAATATCAGTGTTAATTTTATGAACAAAATATACAGATGTCAACTGAAAAATCACATGTAGAGCCCTTTTTTTTGGATACCATCCGGCCGGTCTTTTATGGGTGATGGGCGGTGAGAGGAAAGAGGCGTATATTGCTGGTCGGGTTGAACGCCCGGTATCATCATACCAATCTGGCCCTTCGCTATCTGAAGAGGTATTGCCGGGGTTGTCCCGTGGAGATCCTACTGGCTGAATATACCGTCAATAGTGATGCAGAGCAGATTCTGGGAGATATCCTGAAGTATCGTCCTTCCGTGGCGGCCTTTTCCGTCTATATCTGGAATGCGGAGCAGGTGCGCCTCATTCTTAAGGGAATACGCATGCGATCTCCTGAAACTGTTCTGGTCCTGGGGGGACCTGAGGTGAGTTACAATGCGGAAAAATGGCTGTCGGATATACCATCCCCGGATTTCCTTATCACTGGAGCGGGGGAGGCGGGATTCCGGGCACTCCTGGAGAGGGATTTCCTGGGGGAGGGACCCATCATCAATCTAAAGAACCCCCCTTTTAGGGAAATTCCTTTTCCCTATAGCGAAGAGGACCTGTCTGGTCTGGATCATCGCTATCTCTACTATGAGAGCAGCCGGGGGTGCCCCTTTCGCTGCAGTTACTGCGTTTCCTCCCGTTCGGATCAGTTCCTGGAATTCCGGGATACAGAGACGGTCCTTCGGGAGCTGGATTTCCTCCTCGGTTTCCGTCCCGGACTGATCAAGTTTGTGGACAGGACCTTCAATGTCCGGGGGGGGCGCAGCAGGGAGATATGGGAATACCTGATGGAAACGTATGCCCGATCCGGTACGGTCTTCCATTTTGAAATTCATCCGGCCTTCCTGGATGATCGGGACTTCCAGCTGCTGGCTCGATGCCCCGGGGGACTGTTTCAGTTCGAGCTGGGTATTCAGTCTACCCATGAGCAGACCCTCCAGGCTGTCGGACGTAAACAGGACTGGGAGGAGGTGAGGGACCGCATGGAGCGGCTCCAGGGGATGAAGAACATTCATCTCCATGCGGACCTCATTGCCGGGCTTCCCTTCGAGGGTCTGCAGGAGTTGGAGAAGTCTTTCAACAGGGTTTACGCTCTCGGCTGCGATCACCTGCAACTGGGGATATTGAAGCTCCTTCCGGGAACCAATATCCGGGAGGAGACCGAGAGGTTCGGGATTTTATACAGGGAATCCTCCCCTTATGGGGTCAGAGCCACGGCCTGGCTCGATGAGGAATCCCTGATCCTGGTCGAGAGAGCGGCCCGGCTGGTGGAAGTGCTCCACAATGCCCATAAGATGGATGTCACCCTTAAGGAGCTGATCCATTTGTCCGGATCTCCCTTTATGCTGTTTTATTCCTTTGCCCGCTGGGAGCGGGCTCTGACCCTCCCCGCCCTCCATCAGGGCTGGGAGGAAGCGGCCCTGCGCATTGGGGAGTATGTAAAACGGTTCCATCCTGATTCGAGCAGGTTTATGGGAGATGCCCTGAGATGGGACTGGTGCTGTCTCCGGTCGCTTCATTACCCGAAATTTCTCAAACCCGCCGCATATCAGGCTAAAAAACGCGGGGTTTTGAGGGATCTGTTGCTGGCTGCAGGTCATAACGGGCCGGATTCTCCCCCGGGCAATCTGAAGTCATCGCTCCTTTTCATTCCTGATACCGAGGCTTTCAGAAGCAAATATCTGGGAGTGTGGAATATGGCCCTTTTTCCCGTCCCTTCAGGGGATGTAATGTATCTCTAGGGTTCGAGGCTATTATTTGAGTAAGGGGGGGATTTTCTGTTGACAACATTTCGTCTGTGTTGAATAGCTGAAGGGAAATTTTATGTGAACAAGGATGAAACGATGAGCCAGACGATTATGAAAGGACTACCCCTTAGCCAGTCAGATCCGGATGTCCATGCGATCTTACAGAAAGAGAACCGGCGTCAGGAGGAGAGCCTGATCCTGATTGCTTCGGAGAATTATGTTTCCAAAGCCGTTCTGGAGGCCTCTTCCTGTACGATGACCAATAAGTACGCGGAAGGATATCCGGGAAAAAGATATTACAACGGCTGCCAGTGCGTGGACCTTGTGGAATCCCTGGCAATTGAAAGGATTAAAAAGCTTTTCAATTCCGGAGCTGCCAATGTGCAGCCCCACAGCGGTGCTCAGGCCAATATGGCCGTGCAGCTTGCCGTGCTGAAATCCGGAGATACCATCATGGGGATGAATCTCGCTCACGGAGGTCATCTCTCCCACGGGTCCCCGGTTAACTTTTCAGGCCTCTTCTTCAATGTG
>CALCJG010000480.1 GCA_937967705.1 uncultured Spirochaetia bacterium | reverse complement strand
ACGCCCGCATGGGGCAGTATAAAAAGGCCATCAGGGATTACACCCGTGCCATAAAACTGAAACCGACGCTGGCGCTGGCCTTCAACAACCGCGGTGTCTGCCACATGATGCTGAAGCAGTACAACAGTTCCCTGAAGGACCTGGATCGGGCCATTGAACTTCGGAAGGGATACACCAACGCCTATTTCAACCGTGGCAACACCCATAAGGAATTAAGGGGATTCCGCCTGGCCCTCAGGGATTATACCCAGGCGATATCCCTTGATCCGGGCTTTGCCAATGCCTATAATAATCGGGGGATCGTTTACTACCGCCTGGGGCAGTTCGACAAGGCGCTGGAGGATTACAACAGGGCACTGCAAGCGGACCCATCCCTGGCGGAGGCCTTTAACAACCGGGGTGTCCTCTACGCCGCCGAACGGCAGTACGCCAAAGCCCTGGAGGACTACAATCAGGCGCTTAAGATCAATCCCCAATTGAAAGAGGCCCGGCGCAATAGAGAGATCGCCACGGGACACCGTAGAAAAGGGAGATAGTCCCGGCAATCGCCGGGCTGCAGAAAAACTCTAGCTCCCCTTTTTCATCGAATAGCGATAATGCTGATAGGAAACGGTCAAAGCCCTCACGGCCTCTTCGGGGGATTCGAAGACCGATATCCTGTTGGCGTTTCGTATCTGTATGATGCGGTCCGCGGCGTTGGGTATGTAAATGGCCGCAGGTTTCCCGTAATGGCGGCACATCTTTTCCAGCTCCATGATGGCGTCTATGACCACCTGCTGCCAGACGTTGGGTACCGGCAGAAGGCCGTCCACCTCTTCCGATGAGAGAAGGATATCAAAGATATCGATGAAGGTCTGCTTGGCGATGGTAGGCCCCAGGTCCACCGGGTTGGCCACGTTGTAGAGCTTGCCCGTTTTGGCCAGTTTTTCCTGGGTTTCCCTGTTCAGCCTGGCCATGGAAAGACCCGCATCCACAAGCAAATCGGCCGTGATCCCGCCGAAAGCCCCGGAATTGGTAAAGACCGCCACCCGCTTCCCTTTCAGGGGGGGCATGGAAGTAAAGATCTTCGGAAGGGAATAGAGTTCGCTGATGGCCTTGAGACGGATGATTCCCGCTTGTCTGCAGGCGTTCTCGAAGATGACATCATTGTTGGCCATTCCCGCCGTATGGGAGAGGGCCGCGCGGGCGCCTTCGGAAGTACGACCCACCTTGAAGATCATGATGGGCTTTTGGGACTTCCGGGCCGCCTCCAGCAGCTTGCGCCCGTTTTTTATGCTCTCCAGGTACATGCCGATCACCTCGGTGTCGGGATCACGGTCAAAAAAGTCGATCAGGTCCGCCTCGTCCACATCCTCCTTGTTCCCAATGCTGACCATCTTGTTGACATCGGTTACGTCGGTCTGGAAAGAATCCATAATGAGGGCCCCCACCCCCCCGCTTTGAATGACGTAGGAGATGGTCCCTACATTGCTGAAGGCGTCGTCATATTTTCCTGGTATAATCCCAAAAAAACAGCAGAAGCGGCTCCGGGTGTCCAGAACTCCCAGGCAGTTGGGACCGAGGAACCTTATTCCGTGCTCCCTGGCGTATGTATGCACCTCCTCCTGAAGACGGCTCCCCTCCTCGCCTTCCTCGGAAAAGCCGGCGCTCTCTATGATAATGTTCTTGATCCCCTTTTCCCCGCACTGACGGACGAAATCCGGCACTACCCGCGAGGGGGTGATGATGATAGCCAGTTCAATGGGTTCCCCGATTTCCGTAATGGAGCTGTAGCCGGGGCAGCCGTGGACCGCCTCCGCCCGGGTGTTTACGGCGAAGAGGTTCCCTTCGAATTTGAGATATTGTAAAATATTGCATATGGTAGCTCCCAGATTGAAAGGGGAGTTGGAAGCGCCCACCACCACAACGGAACGGGGGTTGAAAAACTTTTCCATAGGGAACTCCTATGATCATATTGTTGTATTACAAAACTATGACAGAGGCCCTATATTGCAATAACAATTCCCGCCCTTCCAGTTAATTATTTCCGGCTACCGGGATACAATTGCGAGACTTACAGCTATTTCGGGTCGCTTTTCACAAGCCTGCCGGTCTTACAGTCGAAGCTGATGATCATGCTCTTCCCTGATCCGTCGGGAACCTCAATACGCGTTTCCGTACATTTCCCCAGCTTTATCTTCATGCTTCCCACCACGGGAAACTCGGGGCCCATCTGCAGGGGACTCAGGGCAACATCGCTCTTGCCAAGACAAAAGGCCGAACGCACGTTGTCGGAAACCTCCTCCAGGATCACCACATCGGGGAAATTGTCCTCATTGAGGTATCCCAGCCGCATTTTGGCTCCCCAGTCCCAGCTTGAAAGGATCTCCGTCCAGGCGCCGGCCTGTTTGACCCAGACCGCATCGGCCCTGTCAATGTCCTGGGCCCCCCCTACCGGGGCCCCGTGATTAACCACGGCGAAATGTCCCAGGGGAGTATACACTTTAATACCCCTTTTTGCGATGGTATCCAATAGTTTCTTGATTGCGTCTTCAGTATAATTTTCCGGAAACTGTTTTTGAAGCTTTTTATAATAGTTTAGATAATACTCCTGGTAATACCTGGCCGCCGCGGCCTCCAGCTCCGGCACTGAAACGGGTTTTTCCTCTACGGGCGTCATCTCTGCTCCCGCAGGCTGAGCTTTGTTAGGATCAATCTCGACAGAGCTTAGAGTACCGCTGACAACCCAGCCTTTTTGACCAAACCACGAAATTTCCGTCCATTTTCCACTATATCCCTCGATCTTGCCCATCTCCGGCTTTTCGCTCAGAAACTCAACTTTCCCTCCATAGGGCATCAGAGAGAGCTTACCGGCTCTGTGATCCGGTTGCAGCCTCAGATGTACCCCCTCCTTGACGGAAATCCAACGATAAATTTTGGGTGCTTCCTTTTTACAAGCCAGAAACAGCAAAGAAACAAATGAAACCGGAACAATAAACAGTACGGCAATCTTCCTGGTGATAAAAATCTTTGATTTCATTATAAAACCTCCCAAGTAGATGATTATTTGGACCGCTTATATAACAGTCCTCTTATCCTGTGATGTGTAGCATCTTTTCCCAGGATTTCCTCAAGGGCCCGTATAGCGATTAAACGCCATCGATTCCTATCTTCTCTCAATTTGGACAGCAGACCATCCAGCTCCGGCCTTCCTCAACGATCGCCCAGAGACCCGAATCCTCTACCTTTTTTCGGGATGTCCGCCGGGACTGATGACCGTCCTCCAGGATCAGACGGCCCGTGGGCTTGAGAAGCCTGTGGATTTCCTCAAGAAAAGGAGCTGGCTGTTCCACCATATGAAACATGTCCAGGCAGTAGACCAGATCTGCTATTCCGGATTCAAGACCGCTTGTATAGCCCTTTAATAAAACCGCCGTCACATTACCCAGGCTCTCTTTCCGAACCAGATTTTCAACAGATCGAATCGCCAGTTCGTGCACATCCAGGGCAAAGACCTTCCCCTCAGGTCCCACAAGGGCCGAGGCCTTGCAGATAAAACTGCCGGGACCACAGCCGTAATCGACAACGGAATCCCCCGGTTTTATGCCCATTCGCTCCAGCTTTTTCTGCGGAGAGAACAGCAGATCCCTCAGGACAAAATGGAAAGACATGATGCGGAAGGCGATATCGGGCATCCTCTCCCTGCCGGAACCGCAAAAAATTTGTTTCAAATCCATGTTTATATCCTCGTTTAAAATTTAACCGGGAGACTGCCAATCCCCGTTAGCAGGTTTTCTCCAGACATCGCGACTCGTCCAGGAGAATTTTATCCTGATATATCCTTACCGCTTCAAATCCCGGATGTTTTTGTCCAGCCCCTCGAAAGGGTTGGCCTTTTTCTCCTTATCCGCTTCCCTCTCCTCCGCATCCGGAAAGAAGAGAAAGCTGATCCCGTTGATCTGATCCTTACCGATTCCCGTCTGGAACGCCCCGAGCTGAACCTTCCTGTCCCTGATGACCAGGGGATAAGCCGGCTTCGAAGGGCTCCAGCCCACCCAGGCATACTCCGGCAAAAATCGGACGAAGCGGTACGTCCGCGCAATGTCCATCTCCTCCCGGGAGGTTTGAACACTCCCCTTGACCGAGTCTGCGGCAAAATCCGCTCCCCAGACAATGCCCACGATGCCCACAACGACCCCTGCCCCCAGGAGCTCTCCGGAGCCGAGTTTGGCCCCGGCATAGACGAGACCGCCCCCCACGGCCACACCCCCTGCGGCTATGGCTACCCCCGTGGCTATCCCCGCCGCCGCCAGCGTCGTCCCCTTGACCGTTGAGGCCAGGGCCCTCTGCCCATAGCGGGAATCCTCAATGACGCTGCGAATCTCATTGTCTCTCACGAAATGGCGGACATACCAGGGAGAGGAATCCGGTGTTAAATGAAGTTTTACAATCATTCCCGAGGCATCCGTTAGTGTCAGGCGGCTTCCCTTGCCCCTTCTCCTGAAGGTGATCCCCCGAAATCCCCGGAAGGGATTGATCCTCAGCTCCGGCGACCAGAGGCACTCCTGCCCCACACCCCCCAGAAGAAGGATGAGGCGAGCCGGAGGGCTATCCCGCTCTCCCAGTTTGTGAGCCCATTTCAGGGACTTGTCCATCTCATAGGCGCGGCGAAAATCCACCTGGGCCTCATCCCAGCGCCCGCTCATCGTCCA
>CALCJG010000479.1 GCA_937967705.1 uncultured Spirochaetia bacterium | reverse complement strand
GCCTTCTCCCTGCTGCGGCTCATCTACCCCCCGGGGGTCATCGAATCAGGAACCATCCGCTACCAGGGGAAGGATCTCCTGACGATGAACGACGAGGAGATCCGAAAGATCCGCGGCCGGCAGATCGCCATGATCTTCCAAGAGCCCATGACCTCCCTCAACCCGGTCTTTCGGATCGGGTATCAGATATCCGAAACCATCCGCCTGCACCTGAACAGGGATAAGGAGGAGGCCCGGGAGATGGCCGTGGATCTCCTGCGGCAGGTGGGCATACCCAGCCCGGAAACCCGCTACAACTCCTACCCCCACGAACTCTCCGGGGGGATGCGGCAGAGGGTGATGATCGCCATCGCCCTGTCGGCCATGCCCTCGGTGCTGATCGCCGACGAGCCGACAACCGCCCTGGACGTGACCATTCAGGCCCAGATCCTGGACCTCCTGCTCCGGCTGCAACAGGAACGCAGGATGTCCCTGCTGATCATCACCCACGACCTGGGGATCGTGGCCAACGCGGCGGACGAGATTGCCATCATGTATGCCGGGGAGATAGTGGAAAGGGGGAGCGTGGAACGCATCTTCCAGGGGCGACTGCACCCCTATACCACCGGGCTTTTCGAAGCGATACCCCGTATCGGCGAGAACCGTGAAAGGATGAAGAACATTCCGGGGCTGGTCCCCACCCTCACGGAGTCGCCGACTGGTTGCGTCTTTTATGAGCGCTGTTTTAAAAGGGGTGATGAGTGTCTGAAGCAGACCATTCCCCTGCGGGAGATTTCTGAAGGACATTACGTCCGCTGTATCAGAGTGTAAATCTTCAGGAGTATCTCAAAAAGCGGGTTTTACACATCCTGCACCCCTCCCCGGGGAAGTTAATCCCCCGGAGGATTGAGTAAGCCATGGGGTTATTGCGATGATAAAGAAAAAGGGAACGCTCTCACGCATTCCCTTTTTCTTCCACTGCTGCCCTCTCCGGAGCGATCAATAAGCGAGATTGATCTTATAGGTCCTCTTTATCGCATTCAGCAGGCCGGGAACGAAAGTGGGATTTTTTTCCTTGGCCACCGTAAGCATATTCATGATTTCACCGCGGGTCAAAACCACATCATAGTGTTCGCAGGATGTGACATTTTCCTTGCCGCAGATTTCTTTGTTGATACAATCCTTACATGTTGCCTTGTTCATATATTGCCTCCTATATAAGTGCCTTCTGCTCTCTTTGCGTATAGGAGATATATTAAGCATAGATTATGCCAACTGACCCCCTTTCCGAGGGAATCATCTTCATCCAGAAGAGAATCGTCTCTTTTCTTCCTTTTTTTTATAAAACCGGGGGCCTTCCCCCACTCCTGCTGCCCGAATTTCCGCGATTCACCCCATTTTTGTCTTACAAAATATCAACAAAAATATTTTTTTAAACCGATCCCCCCGAAAAAGACCCTCATCCTGTTGAAAATTAATCTCAATGTATCAGAATCGCAACAGTCCATATGACCCAGCCGGGCACCGGGAGGAACTGACGGCTATACCGTATCGTACATACGCTGAAGATTCTTGTAGGTCAGCGCCTCCAGGAGATGATTTTTTCGAATATTCGGACTCTCATCCAGATCTGCAATGGTCCGGCTCACCTTGAGCACCCGAAAAAAGGACCTCGCCGACAGGTTGAGACGCTTTAAGGCGTTTTCCATGATTTTTTCCGTTTCCGCATCGATGATACAGTGCCTCTGTATATCCTCCGGGGTCATACGGGAGTTATAGACCGTAGGGGAGTCCTGGAACCTCTTCCTCTGAAGAGTGCGGGCCTTCAACACCCGCTCCCGGATAGTCCGGGAGTTCTCCCCCTCCCCGGCCGACATCAGGTCCCTGCAGGGGACCCGGTTTACCAAAACCTCGATGTCGATCCGGTCCAGGATGGGACCGGCAATCTTATGGAAATAGTGCCGTGCCCGTTCCGGGGAACAGCGGCAGGGGATTTCCTCGTCGAAGAGAAAACCGCACTGGCAGGGATTGCTTGAAGCCACCAGCATGAAATCCGCCGGAAAGGTGAATGAGCCGGAGGCCCGGGCCACGGTGATCTCGTTGTCTTCCAGGGGCTGCCGGAGCGCCTGGAGGACATTGTTGCGGAATTCCACAAATTCGTCCATCAACAGAACCCCATTATGGGCCAGGGAGATTTCACCGACCCCCGGGATTCGGCCTCCTCCCACCAGCGCCGCATCCGAGGCGGTATGATGGGGTGATCGCAGAGGCGGACGGACGATCAGCCCTTCGCCGGGGCCCAGCATCCCCCCGATGGAATGAATCATCGTGGTACTTATCGCCTGATCCCGTGTCAGGGAGGGGAGTATGGAGGGTATCCTCTTGGAGAGCATGGTCTTCCCGGAACCCGGCGGTCCGTAGAGGAGGATATTGTGATGTCCCGCAGCGGCGATCTCTATGGCCCGCCGCGCGGTCTCCTGTCCCCGAACATCCTGAAAATCCGGCATCCCCTCCTCCACCTGGGACTGAACCTTCTGTTCTTTAAAGGGCTTCCCCTTCCCCCGGCAGACATCCAGGGCCTCCTGTATTCTAGAGACCGGAAAAACCTCCACCTCTTCGATGGCCGCCGCCTCATACCGGTTGTCAAAGGGCACGATCATCCTGCGGTATCCCGAACGGAACAGTGCGATGGCCATGGAGATGACCCCCTGAACGGGTTTGACCCGCCCGTCCAGCGCCAGCTCCCCGATCATGGGGATATTTTCCCCCTCCCCTTCGAACTGTCCGGTGGCCCGAAGAAGGGAAACGGCGATGGGGAGATCGAAGTTGGACCCCTGTTTGCGGAAACCCGCCGGAGCCAGATTGACGACGAAATTCTTGGGGGGAAATTCGAAACCGGAATTCTCCAGGGCGGACCGGATGCGCTCCCGGGATTCCTTGATAACCGAATCCGGAAGACCCACGATGATGAAATGGGGCAGACCGCGGATAATGTCCACCTCCACCTCCACAAGGCAGGCCTCGATGCCCATGAGGGCAAGGGACAAAGATCGGGACATCATATATAACCTCTTACATCCGGCTCACCGGCACAATCCGCCCGGTAACGGGAGGGGAATCGCCGGGAGATCCGACCTTGAGTAGTCATCTCACCTATTGAATAAGCTACCCTGGAACGGCGGGGTCCCCAAAGGGTTTCCCCGCCACTCCGGGATCTTAAAAAGGAGGTACAACCAAGTTAAAATCACTTCAACGATTAAAGAAGGGCTGAAACGTACACCCATCGTCTCTTTAAACCGCTATACGGCAGATAACGCCTTTGGAGACATACATAATCCTATACGACCGGGGATTGAAAATGAAAAAATAATTTGCACGGATAGTACCGAAAAGGCTGAGAAGAGGAGTTCGTCGAGATAAATATTACGCTTGACATAAAAGATAAACCTATAGTCTATTTTTCGAAAAACTCCAGGAGGAGAACCATGCAACGCTATCTCATTCTGCTGGCCATGCTGTTACTTACCTGCTCCCCTAAATACACTATCGACTACAACAGGCCCGTAAAGCCCATCAGTTTTCCGAGGGACCATGCGGCGCACAACAGCGCCCAGATGGAATGGTGGTATTACACGGGACATCTCAAGGCGGGTGACGGCAGCGAATACGGCTTCGAGGTAACCTTCTTTAAACGCATCACCAACGAGGACCGGGCGCCGGGATGCCTGAGATTCATCCCTGCTTACTATCTCCTGGATGTGGGAATGATCGGTCATTTTGCGGTTACCGACCTGAAAAAGAAACGGTTCGCTTCGACGGAGAAGGACAATTTTCTCTTCACGAAATGGAAGGCCGACCCGGAGTCCTACAACGTCGTGATCAGCGACTGGCATGCCAGGGATAAAAACGGGGTTCATTGCGTAAGGGCCCGAATGAAGGGTTATGCCATCGATCTCTACCTCACCCCCCGGAAACCCGCCGCCCTCAACGGACGGAACGGTATCGTGCAAAAAGGCGACACCCACGCCAACTACTACTATTCCTTTACAAACCTTCAGGTTACGGGAAACATCACTGTGGACGGAAAGATCAAACCCGTTAAGGGCAAGGCCTGGATGGATCACGAATACGGTGTCATGAAGCTGGAGAAAACGCAGACCGGCTGGGACTGGTTCAGCCTGCAGCTTGAGAACAACACCGAACTCATGATTTATCTCATCAAGGACAATCACCGTCCCGTACCCAAGTCCGGTGGCACCTACGTGGACGCGAAGGGCAAGGTCCACTGGCTCTCCCTGGGCGATATAACCGTAAAAACCCTGGCCACCTGGCAGAGCGGCAGGACCAAAGGGGTTTACCCATCGGAATGGCGAATCGACGTAAAAAGGCTCGGCCTGTCGCTGCATATCAAACCCCGCCTGGCGGAACAGGAACTGGATCACAAACCGGTCACTTACTGGGAGGGGGCCGTGGACGTCAAGGGCACGGAGGGAAAGAAAGAGGTGAAGGGGCTGGGATATGTGGAGCTCGTGGGCTACTGCCCCGGTAAAAACTTCAGCGACCTGGAACTCTGAGTCCGGTGATGCCGACAGCATCTCTTCATAAAAATATTTTTGTTGACAGACCGTATATGATCATCAGAGTGATCTCCATCATTTATCAGGAGGTCCCCCATGAGCAGCATCTACCGCCGCCTTCAGGAATTTCTGGACACCATACCCAATGGTTTTCCCGCGGCCCCGTCCGGGGTGGAGATCAGAATTCTGGAAAAGATCTTTTCTGAGGAAGAGGCGGAAATCACCTGCGACCTTCTTCTCCGCTATGAAACCCCCGATGACATGGCGGCCCGTACGGGAAGGGACCCGGAATATCTCCGGGAAAAGCTGAGAGAGATGCAGACCAAGGGGCAGGTCTGGGGGATACGCCTGGGGACGATTGAACTCTACCGCCTCATGCCCTTCATCTTCGGCATCTACGAATTCCAACTGGACCGGATGGACCGGGAACTGGCGGAGCTCTTCGAGGCCTACGGCAGATCGGAAGAGCGTCGTGTAGGGAAAGAGTGTAGATCTCGGTGG
>CALCJG010000478.1 GCA_937967705.1 uncultured Spirochaetia bacterium | reverse complement strand
GTAGCTTTCGAAGCTCCCCTTCCTCCCCATGGACCTCAGAAGGGCTACGCTGGCGTGCTGGAAGGGCAGGTCGAGGTATCTGACCACCCGGGGATTATCCCTCATTTCCCGGATAACGCTCTCGTCCAGATGATCCGGATGGCAGTAGAGCAGACGCACCCATTCCACCCCGGGTATCGCGCTGATCCTGCGGACTAGATGGGCAAGCCCCCTGCCTCCATGGGAATAAGAGGTGATGTCCTGGGCAATCAGGTTCAGCTCGACGGCTCCCCGATCAACCGCCTCCTTCGCATCCTTGAGGATGGAGGCCGGAGAGGCGGGTTTGAGAGGGCCCCGTATCAGCGGGATGGCACAATAACTGCAGTTATTGGAACAGCCCTCGGCAATCTTGATGTAATCATAGGGCAGATTACGCACCAGGGGTTTTCTCGTCTTGCCTCCGCCGCGCTCGCAGCGGATTTGGAAGGCACCGCACATCGCCCGGAGAAGGCTGTTATCGATCAGCCCGTAGATAAAATCTGCCTCGGGGATTTCGGATCTGAGTGCCTCGGGATAGCGCTGACAGAGGCAACCCACGACAGCCAGTCTGGGATGAAAGATCTCTCGGGTCAGAAGGGAACGACGGATATAGGGACGGGGACTGCCGGGTCTGCTCTTCTGGGCCTCAAGGGCATCCAAGACCACCTCAATGGACTCCCTTTTGGCATCTTCTATGAAACCGCAGGTATTGACGATCAGGATATCCGCGTCATCCTCCGACAGGGCCTCTCTGAATCCCGCGGAGAAGAGGAACCCGTTCAGTCTTTCCGCGTCTACCTGATTTTTTGAGCATCCGAGTGAAATGATCCTGCAGGTAAGCCCCCTCGAAAGAAACAAGGCTTACCAGTCTTTTACATTGATGTGGTAGACATTGGGATTGGTCAGATCCTTTCTCCAAGTGATGATCTTGTTAGCGACGGCACCGGGGCCTCCCCAGCGGTATTCCTTGTTATTGATCTTGACGTTCACGCCCCCGGCGTTTCCGATTCGTATCTGAATATGGCTCGAGGCCTCCCAGCGCTCCTTCACTCCTGCAGGGATCATTCCTCTACGCTTGAGCATACCGTCCAGGTAAACCTCGATAAAGGATTTCTGTTTGAATTCGGCCTCGAATATGATGGCAAGGTTCTTCTCGTTGCGCGCAATAACCTTGCTGTCGCTCACATCGACGGGCTTCTCCTTCTGTTCAACGGCCTCTTTGGCCTCCGCTTCCACCCTGTCGCCCAGCACCACCTTGATGTTGGCGCTGCTGCCCGCCAGGGCCTTCAGGGTAAACTCCACTTTGCGGGGGCATCCTGCGATGGTCAGCAGCTTCGGCTTGTCCTTTTCAATGGTTTCGGTCACGTTACCGGGAGAAATCTCCAGGACAACCTGCTCCTTGCTCTTGATTTCCCTCAGGATGAACATCGCGTCGCGTTTGTCCACCGAGAAGAACACACCTTCGTTTATGGCCACGATGGCATACCCCACGCCATTGTTCAGCATGAGCTTGTTGTAATTCCCGATATCCGAAAGCTTCTGACCGTCGGAACTGCTCTTGATGTCCTTGAGCTTGTCACTTCCGTCGCTGACACTGACATTGCTTGAAAAGATGGAATAAAAAACGAAAATGATAAGAATAAGCCCCAGGGCAATTTCACCGATATAGAAATAATTCTTATATTTATGATAAAAAGTCGAGAAATTTATCAGATAGGGAGAGCGGGTCGGTCTTGTAAGCTCCTCCAGGGGAGTAGCGCTCTCCCCTATCTTGTAGCCCTTATAAGATTGAATGATTTCATCCGCGTCCAGCTTGAGGTATTCCGCATATGACCTGAGGAATCCCAGCAAGTAGGTCTCGCCCGGGAACTTGTCGAAGTCCTCATCCTCCAGGGCCTCAACATATTTATAGGTGATATTGGTCTCCTTGGCAACCTCTTTTACGGACAGTTTCCTGGCCTCCCTCGCAGCCTTTAGTTTTTCGCCTATGCTTTCCACGTCTGTTACTCCTCTGATATCATGGGATTTTTAATGACTCTTGCCCTCGGGGGGATGTCGAACTTAAAAATACCGTTGGGCAACGACACATCGGTTTTAATGTTATTGAATTCTATTTGAAGCTTCTTCCCTGTCGATGTTTCCCCATAGGCCTTGACGATCAGGTATTCTTCGGAAATCCAGAGCTTAAGGGTTCGAAAACCGCTGCGGCTCTCCTTCTGTTTCAGCAGGAGGGTATACTTCTTCGTGCCGTCCGGCTGGGGTTCCGGCTGATCCTTCGAGGCAAAACGATAATGGTATTTGGAAAAAAGCCTTCTCAGTCCGCTCTTGGTACCGGACGAGAAAAGGGAATCGGAGGATTTCAGATCCTGCTCCGCAACTACGTTCATTGAGGGGATATAGATCCACAGGAGCTTACCATTGGAGATAATACGCTGGCCGCTTGGTCTGTGAAATTCGATGAGCAGTTTGTCCGATGATTTGTATCGAACAACTCCAGACTGCTGGCTCTTCTTGCCTATCTTCTCAGAGTTGATGATAAAGTCCGCCTGATAACTCTCGACCTCGGAAAAACGCTTTTTCACTTTTTTGACGATATCCGTAACGGTGATGAATTCGAATTTATAGGCATGGACAGCCCCCGCAACCATCATCACGATTGCTAATGAGGCGACCAGGGCGGTAATGGCTCGCTTCTTGTTCATTGTATAAACCATGTTCCTTAGAATTATTCCAGCTGTCCCCCGAGAGATAGGGGCAGGAATACGCACCTTTCAGGCCTAAATATACATCCCCCTGGCCTGACAGGGGGATAGAAATGAACCGGCGCTGTAACGCTTATGATAAACGGTAAAATGTGATAGCATTCAAACCCGACAGATTCTCGCGGATGATTTTTTTAATCTTTAAGGATATTCTGCACACTTCAAACTGCAATATAACGGGTTCAACGTATAGACTGCCGGGAAAAAGTCAATACTAAAACATAAATTTTACCTTCATGCGGCTGGAAGAAAAAAAAAGAAATAAATTCTGGACAAAATCCCTTGTTTCCCTATAGTTGAGTACAGGCACGACAGAGAGAAAGACCGTTAGAAAAAGACGTTTCTGCACCAACACTATTATCAGGGTAAAGAATGAAAGCGATTTTTATCAGTAAAAATAGATTACGGGAGATTGATCTGCTCGACATCTCCTTCGACGACGAATTTTTTAAATTGATGAGCGAATACAAGATACTGGAATCTCATATCATATATTTTTCCGCGGGAGAATCTAAGATTAAGGAAATCCTCGTAAAAAAGGACCCCACCTATTCCCTGTAATTTCCAAAGCCGGTCATAGCATAGTTTATGTGGCTTCAAAAAAATCAGTCTGGACGGTTTTTATTTGTTGAAATTTTATCCTCCATGAATATCTTTTGCTTTAGTCGCTGTGTTTGGGTGTTGACGCGTCAGTTTTTGTATTTGTTATGAGGACGGTTTCGATAGTATTATTCGTTTCTGAAGGATTTTTGTGCCATAATATTCATAAAAAAAGACACAACCGCCGTTCCGATGGAGAATAACCCGAACACCCACAAAGACGGGGCAAACCCATCAGGGGATTGTGGGGGCAATCCTCATTTAAAAAGAGCTGTATACCAGGGAAGGATATTAAACCAGGAGAAATTTATAATGATATCGCACTGATTGATGAGCCAAAACACGATAAACCGGGACGACAGTCCTGATACCTTCGGGGAGACCGATGAGCTCTCCCTGGTTTTTGATTCACTGCCCCAGGCCATTTTCACCGCTGGGAAAGATTATATCATAACGCGTACCAACCGACAATTTCGGGGACAGTTTCCACGATACCTGGAGGGGGAAAGAAACATCTGCTACAGGGTGATACCCCCTTTCGAGCGGGATAACCCCTGCGATGACTGCCTCCTGGAAAAGACCTTCCTTACAGGCAAACCGGCATCCCGGGAAATCCGGAGTCTCCATGCCGGCAGCCAGGTGCATTATAAACTGACAACCTCCCCTGTCCGGTCCGCTGACGGGCGAATCATTGCTGTTCTGGAATCCATCGATGACATCACTCACCGCATACAGGCGGAAAAGAGGATAGAAAAATACAGCTGGGAACTGGAAGCATCAATCCACCAGAAGATCGGCATTCTGAGGGACAAGGAGAAGAAGCTGACAGCCCTGGTCAACACCGTCCATGAACTCAAGAGCGCTCACAACATGAACGAGAGCATCCGGCTGATCATAGAGGGGTACAAATCCCTTAGGGTCAAAGCCATCGCCTTCGCTCTCTTCAGTAAGGACGACATGTATATCGCGGCGGTTCACCCCGAACGCATTCTGATCGACATGAATGAAATGCTGGGACTGAACCTCATGGGGATTCATCTCCACCCCAAACGCTCCCCCAGGAATCCCTTCGTTCACACGGCCCAGATAGGCAAACCCCTCTTCTACCGGGGCGAGCAGGGCATGCGGGATTTCTTCATATCATGCAATATCACCCAAAATCCCGAGACCCTGGAAAAGACGATCTCACTCTTCAGAGACACGTCCCTGGTCATCTTTCCTCTGAAAACAAAATCCCGGGCGGAAGGAGCGATCGGAATATTTGCCGACGGCGACGTTCTTGAGGAGAACTATGAGTATTACAATTTCCTGGCCAACTCCTCAGCCGTGGAGATCAGCCGCCAGAAGAGTTCCGAGAACCTGATTCGCTCTGAGATCAAATACCGCAATCTCGTGGAGAATTCCCGGGACATGATTCTCCTCTGCGACAAGGACGGGGATATCCGTTTTGCCAACAAAACCTTCTATAGCAGGACGGGACTGACCGCCAACATGATCAAGACCCACAACATCTACTCCTTTTTCTCCCATCGGGACAAGAACAGGCTGCGAGAGGTCATCGGCACCTGCTTGGATGAGGGGGGCGATCCCGAACCCTTTGAGCTGAAGATGAACGTTCCGGCCAGCAAGGATCTCTGGAGCGAGCTGACCATCAGCCGTTATCATGACCCCAGGGCGGCTTTTCAGATCGTCAGCCGGGACATTTCCAAACGAAAAAAGATGGAAGATCTGATCGGCAACCTGACCGCTTTCCAGGAAAAGATCGTGCAGAACGATTTCATCGGCATCATCTCCATGGACCTCTCCCGGAAAATCACAAGCCTCAACCGCGGCGCCACGAACATCCTGGGCTACAGGGAACCCGACCTCCTGGGAAAGAGCATCAACGATATCATACGCT
>CALCJG010000477.1 GCA_937967705.1 uncultured Spirochaetia bacterium | reverse complement strand
ATCATAGGCCCCGTCGGGCATCTTCACGATCACCGCATAGTAGAAGTTCTTGCCGTCCGTCGCTTTGTCCGTATATCGGGTGACGCCATTGGGAACGCTTCCCAGGTATTCCGCCAGCGCCAGTTTTTCCGAATCGCTGATGGGCGCCCTGTCCCGGTAGATCAGATACTCCCCCTTGCGCATATCAACACCATCCCAGCTGAGGCGGACGGTTTTATCGCTGGCCAGTGTCGCCGTCAGATTGGACACGATGTTCTGATTATTGAATGCGATGAATACTCCTGCGGTCATGTAGCTCTGATCGGGCACCAGCTGCAGCTCCTCGTTGCCCGCCATATCCTTGGTGGTCACGGCATAATAGTAATTACCGGTCTTGGTGATGGTGCGGTCGATAAAGCTCTCTTTGCCGTCGGTTATGACCGCCAGTTTTTTGGAGCGCTTTACGTCTTTGGGACTCCCCAGGGGAGAAGTCCCTCGGTAAATCGTATAGATGATACCCGTCCCCCTTACCCCCTTCCAGGTCAATACCACATGCGTTTTGTTGGTCACCATGGCATGGATCAGGGTCACCAGCTCGGGAGCCTCTTCCGAGTCCACACCGCCAAAATCCCTTTCAATGATCACCGGTACCGTAATGTAATTGACGTTCGGAAAGAGCTCCACCTCCTTGTCCATCACCTTCTGCTTGGCCAGCACTACATAGTAGTACTGCCCTGGCGGGAGATTGGTATCGATGACAGATCTGTCCGCGCCCGCGGGCACTACCTTGACAGAGGTGGCCTGAAGGGCCCTTTCTGGAGAGAAGGGTATTTCCTGAGTCCTGCCCACTATGAAATCTTCATCCGATTCCCCCGAGACATCCCAGGTTATCCGTACAGCTCCCTTGATACCCGGCATGAGACGGGCCCTCACGTTTCTGGCCACGTAGGGCGGGAGGCTCTTGGCCTTCTTCTCGCCCTTATCCGCTTCCTTCTTCTTGCCGCCCTCATCGATATCCAGGAATTGTGAATGGAGGGGGGACGAAACGGGGCACAAGGACAACAATCCCGCCAGTATCCAACAAGAGCCAATTCGCATTCTCTTTGTTATGTTCATATTCTGTAATAGCCGCCGGAAATAAATCTCTTGCCTACATTTTCGGTAAATACTGATGCCTGCTAAACAGATATTATTCAAATACCCCGACAATTAACAGAAATTTTTCCCTTACAATGGAAAAAACTGATCCCCATTCTCATGATCGCCGCGGCCCAGGAGTCCCGGATAGTAAAGAATTTTCCCATGGGAGCGGGTTAATGGTTGATAAATTAACCCGGCCTGTGATATAGTGCAGGTAATATTTTGGGAAGGAAGATCGGGAGAGAATGTCCACGAAAGAAGAGAAGATACGCGAAAAAAAGAACAGCATCATTGAAGCTCTCAAAAACTGCCTGCAGAAGGACGTCTATTCAAAGATCACAGTACAGGATGTGGCGGACGAAGCGGGCTTCTCCAAGGGGGGCCTGCTCTATTACTATCCCACAAAGGAAGAGCTGTACATGGATCTCATGGAGCACCTCTTCAACGAGATCGCGGAAGACCATATCAACGTAATGCGGGGGAATCTTCAGTCCGAGGAGAAAGCCAGCATCTCTGCTCTGTACGGCATCGAGAAGTTCGTCCTGGACCGCAAGACCACAAAGATACTCATCAATCTCTTCCTCTACGGCTATGAGGACGAGAAGATCATGAAACCCATGAGCGAATTCATGCGAAGACACCTGAAGCTCTACGAAGGGATCGTCCAGGATGCCAGGGCCGACCTCCCCTCCCGGAGAAAAACGGATTTTGACGCTCAGTTCATCGCCCGTATAGCGCAAATCATCGTTCTGAGCGCCGGTCTCATTGAATCGGTGGACCCCATAGACCTGGATCCCCTGAAACTGGTCCGCTACATCAATTCCCTTTTCCGCGGCTGAAAAAAGATCCGGACGTCTATCCCTTGATCTCGGTCAGCTTGGTCTTCAGCTCGTTCTCGATCTGCACCAGTTCCGTTTCGGCCTGCTGCCGTTTGGCCCTCCCCTCAACCTGAATTTTCAGTGTTTCCTCGAGAGTCGAAATCAGGTCGGCGTTGACCTTCTTCAGGGTATCGATCTCCACAATTCCCTTTTCCGATTCCCTGGCCACTTCGATGGTGCTGTCCTTCAGCATTTCGGAATTCTTACGCAGGAGATCATTGGTGGTCTTTGAGACCTCCTGTTGCATGGCCAGCGCCTTCTTCTGGCGGAAGAGCCCGATGGCTATGATGATCTGATTCTTCCAGAGGGGGATGGTGTTGAGAATGGAGCTCTGTATCTTCTCCACCAGCACCTGGTTGTTGTTCTGAATGAGCCTGATCTGGGGGGACGTCTGAATGGATATCATCCTGCTGAGCTTCAGGTCGTGCAGCTTTTTTTCAAAGCGGTTTGCCAGCTGGTTCATGTCCTGATACCTCTGGGCATCGACAGGGTCCTTCGAGGCGTCCGCCTTGGCCTTCAAATCCGGGAGGATCTTCTCCTGAATCTCCTTGAGTTTCAGCCCTCCCGCCAGGATGTAGAGATCCAGTTCCTTGAGGTATTCGACGTTTTTCTCGTACAGATTGTCGAAGAGTGTAATATCCTTCAGCAGATTCATCCGCGCCTTCGTCAGTTCGTCGATGATCTTCTCGATATGGACGCTCATCTTCTCATAGCGTGCGATGAACTTCTTGGCCGAATCGATGATAGCGCCGATGATCGGGATCTTTTCCAAGAAGCCCCCGGAAGAGGACAGACTGTCCACATCCAGTTTCTTAACCTTCCGCATCAAATCCGTCAGAACCTCTCCCACGTATTCTCTGTCTTTTTCGCGAAT
>CALCJG010000476.1 GCA_937967705.1 uncultured Spirochaetia bacterium | reverse complement strand
ATAATATTTGGTGTGTTAACATTATTTAAGACGGTTCAAAGGGGATTTCATCATCCAGCATATCCGAAGGCTTGCATGTCCTATCCCTCGTTTTGTGCGGGAGAAGAGACAAGTGTTCAAAATATATAATAAAAATGAGGGATTTAAAGAGGTATCCAGGTTGAAAGAGCTGATAAAGACAAACCAAGAGGTCTTATGCAGAATCATGATGATTTGTCCATCGACCTGGAGAGATATGAAGAGCTTTCCCCGTCTTTTATAAAAAAACTCAGCGGAGAGAAGGTTCTCTCTGTGGATATTCTGAATCAGAGCGGTCAGGTACTCTTCAAATCCGGTCAGCCCATATCGAGCGATGAACTGGAGGAAAGGATTACAGAAGGCTCCCGGTTTTATATACCCCGCCCCACCACACGCGAAGGGACTTACGAGCATGAGATCATCCCCAAACAGAAACTTCAGGAACTGGCGGAGGATACGGCACGGCTCTACTCCGATGTTCGGAAAAAGGGGGTCATGTCGCATGATCAGTACATCAATTCCCATCGTCAGCTTGCGGATATTCTGAAGGGATTTAAGAAGGAGGATCGTTTCGGGGGAATATTAGGTCTTCTCAAGGAGATACAGGATTTCGATTATTACACTTATGTCCACTCGGTCAATGTCAGCATGCTCGCCATGACCTACGAATATAAGGTATCCTATAAGATGGAGAGCATCCGCAACATGGCCATGGCGGGATATCTTCATGACATTGGCAAACTTCGGATACCCTCGGAGGTTTTAGACAAGCCGGGACCTCTCACGCGAAAGGAACACACCATGATGCTGGAGCATACGAGGGAGGGGTATCGGATACTGGATGCGGTGGATAAAAGTGCCGGTGTCAAGCTCGTGAACGACAGTATCAAGCACGGTGCCCTCTTTCATCACAGAAAGTATCGTATTTCAGGATATCCCAACCGCAAGAGCCGGGACAAACGAAGCGAGCAGTTTTACTCCCAGCTCCCTGTAGATGTCCGCATGCTGGGACTTTTTGATATATATGATGCCGTAACCACCGCGACACCCTATCGCAAGGCATGCGCACCGGATGAGGCGCTTCGGTATATACTCAATATCTCGAACTATTATTTTCATATCAGCGATATCAACCTTTTCCTTAAAACCATGGCCCTTTCCCTGAACAGGGGGCAGCATTTCATAAGGGAGGGGGATTTTGTCGTTTTGGAGGCGGAAAACACCTTCCTCGATGGTCAGAGCAAGGTCAGTTACGAATTCGCGAGGGTAGAGGAAAATTTCCGGGGCAAACCGGTAAATCCGAGGGTCGCCATCTTTTTCAATATGAGCAAGAATAAAAAGGTCCATCCCATCACCGTGGATCTGCGATATGATCATCACAGAAGCATTGTGCGAATCATCAACGATGAGCGGATGAAGAAGCTTGTACGATCGCTTTATATCTCCCAACAGGGTAACGGGTAATGATACTTTTTATTAACGAGGATTCATCCAGAACGGAAAGCATTCAGCATATCCTGGCACCACTGGGGCAGGAGGTGCTTCAGGCGGAGGACATCAACCATATACCCTTGGACGAAGGCTCTCCTTCCATTGATCTCGTCCTGATCAGTATAGATGCGCAGAACATCGATCCCCTGTTTGTTATAGAAAAGATTCGTAACAGGGAAATGTTCTCCCGAACTCCCATTCTTGTGGTTACCGCTCTCAGCAGTCCCCTCTATTTTATCGATACCTTCGAAAAGGGCGCGTCGGATTATTTCGTCCTCGGCGTGGACGATACGGCCCTTCTTGGAAAAGCCCTTAAGCTGCTTGACAAGAGGGATCACTGATAAGGAAATAGTGCCCGTAGATACCTCTTCTCACGGAAAACGGATTTTACGAACCCGGAAATGGCCGGGGAAATATCACGTTAATACGGATTAACCTGCATGGGCGGCACTTTTATCATAGGTCTTGTCTTTCTGGGGTACATGGTGATTCTCGTCATCATCGGACTCATGGCTTCAGCAAAGACCAACACAGAAGAAGACTTTTTTCTGGGGGGGCGCAGGATAGGTACCTGGGTGACTGCGGTCTCCTCGACGGCAAGCTCGGAAAGCGGATGGGTGATCTTGGGAATCATCGGCCTGGTATATAAGGAGGGCCTTTCTTCGATATGGTTCATGCCCGGTTGTTTATTGGGGTACTGGTTCAACTGGAGATTCATCGCTCCGAAGCTGAGGGTCTATTCAAAAAACACTGCGGCCATAACCCTGCCGGATCTTTTCGAGGAGGAGCTGGGGGACAGCGGGCATTCGGTAAGAATGGTGTCCGTTTTTATCATCTTCGCTTCCATGATGGGATACGTAGCGGCCCAGTTTACAGCGGCGGCTAAGGCCTTTCATTCCACTTTCTCCCTTGACTATAATGTTAGCATTCTCATCGGAGCGACCTTGGTGATACTCTACACCTTGATGGGCGGTTACAGGGCGGTTTCCTGGACGGATCTGTTTCAGGGGCTTCTGATGGTTTTTGCACTTGTCATTCTGCCGGTCGTTGCGGTCAATCATGTCGGCGGGATAGGAGCCCTCTGGAATAAACTGGCCCCCAGGGGTGAATTCCTCTCCCTCGTCAAGGGGAACGCGTTCTGGGGTTCCGTAGGGGCAGTGCTGGGCCTTTTGGGGATTGGTTTTGGGTATCCAGGCCAACCCCACGTTCTGCAGCGTTTCATGGCGGCGGAAGACGACAAGATCGGAAGAGCGTCGTGTAGGGAAAGAGTGTAGATCTCGGTGGT
>CALCJG010000475.1 GCA_937967705.1 uncultured Spirochaetia bacterium | reverse complement strand
GGCTCAAGGTGGCCTTCCTGCGTCACCCAGAGTTTGAGTTCTTTACCCGGCAGAGCGTGCATTTCCGGGCCGGACTATCCTGTGCGGACTGTCATATGCCCTACCGCCGTGTGGGGTCTCAGAAAATCTCCGATCATAACCTGATGAGTCCCCTAAAGGACGACTTGCGGGCCTGTGTCAAATGCCATCCCCAGTCGGAGGACCGCTTGAAACAGAGCGTGCTGGACATACAGGACCGGACGGTATCCCTCCTTCTGAGGGCCGGATACGGCACCGCCACGGCAGCCAAACTGATGGAAATGGTGCACAAAAACCGGGAACAGGGTAAAAACGTGGATGAGAGCCTTTACAATCAGGGAAAGGAATACTATCTCCAGGCCCTCTACAGGGTGATCTTCATCGGTGCGGAAAACTCCCTGGGCTTCCACAATCCCATGGAAGGGGGGCGTGTGCTGGGGGATGCCATCGCCTTTGCCGCCAAATCCGAATCCCTCTTCCGTCAGGCCCTGGCCAAAGCGGGAGTTTCTGTACCCCGGGATATCGGGCTCGATCTGAAGAAATACCTCAACGGCAGGGGACAGAGGAAGCTTAATTTCCGTTCGGACCAGGAATTCCGGGACCCCTTCAGCATTCAGGATCTCATCATACCCCGGGGGGTGATGGGGTTGTAGCAGTCGGAAAGAGGACTCAGTTTCCCGAGCCCCATTTGGCTTGACCTTTTTAAGGAGATGGTCTAAGATATGACAAAAGAGGAGGCAGGGTGATGAAGAGCATTATACAAAATACTACGGTTAGCCTGCGCTGTGCGGGTTTAATGGCCGCCCATAGTGCCTGTAAAAAGAAGGAGGTGTCACCCGCCGGCGTGGGTAAGATCAGCTTTGTAACCGGTAAGGTGGCTGTAGACGGGAAGGATGTTAAAGCGGGGGATCCCGTAGCGCCGGGAGCCGCCATCAAATCCGGGAAGGGGGCCGCCTGCGAGATCATCTTCCAGGAAAAGAACATCATTAAGATCATGGAGGAAGGCGATATTACCCTCAACATCACCGATGAGCTGCGGGTGGTGGAGATGCGGGCCGGCGCCCTGGGCAATGTGCTGAGGAAACTTACGAAGCTTTCAAAAGCGGAGAATCCGTTGTTTCAGATCCGAACCCCCACAACGGTGGCCTCCGTCAGGGGAACGGTCTTTTTCGTGAAGATGGAGTCCCCCGAGAAAACCTATATCTGCGACTGCGACGGTGTGGTGGAGATCAGCGATCCCGAGGGTGCACAGACTCAGAAGGTGGAAGCGGCTCATCATGCGGGCTTCCGCTATTACCGGGATGGGGGTAAAATCGTTGTCCGGAAGGCAGGACTGCTCTACCATGACGATAAGGGCGTGGAGGCCCTGGCCGCGAAGATCGGGGAGACCATCGACTGGAAGAAGGTGGAGAGGTGATTCGATCTTCGGTTCAGTAATGTAAAATAAGTAGCCATATAATATTCATAAAGATAAGAATTCAATGAGAGGGTATTGCCATGGTCAATTACAAGGATTTGGGGCTCGTCAATTCACGGGAGCTCTTTAAAAAGGCGGTCAGCGGGGGATACGCCATACCCGCCTACAACTTCAACAACATGGAACAGCTTCAGGCCATCATACAGGCCTGCGTGGAGACGAAATCCCCGGTGATTCTGCAGGTCTCTTCCGGGGCACGGAAATACGCCAACCAGACCCTGCTGCGATACATGGCGGAAGGTGCCGTGGCGTATTCCAAGGAACTCGGCTTTGCCATCCCCATAGTGCTCCACCTGGATCATGGAGATACCTTTGATCTCTGCGTAAGCTGTGTCGAAACCGGGTTTTCCTCGGTCATGATCGACGGATCGCACCTCACCTACGAAGAGAACGTGGCCCTGACGAAAAAGGTGGTGGAATACGCCCACAAATACGATGTGACTGTGGAAGGGGAACTGGGCGTTCTGGCAGGGGTCGAGGACGATGTGTCCGCCGAGGCCCACACCTACACCCAGCCCGAGGAGGTGGAGGACTTTGTGAAACAGACCGGAGTGGACAGTCTGGCCATCTCCATCGGAACCTCTCACGGCGCCACCAAGTTCAAGCCCGACCAGTGCACCCGCAATGCTGATGGCGTGCTCATCCCGCCGCCGCTCCGTTTCGACATCCTCGAAGAGATCGAGAAGCGCATTCCCGGATTCCCGATTGTACTGCACGGATCCTCCAGCGTTCCCCAGGACAAAGTAAAGATCATCAACGCCAACGGCGGCGCGCTCATCGCCGGCCAGGTGGCGCTCGTCCATGCCGGCG
>CALCJG010000474.1 GCA_937967705.1 uncultured Spirochaetia bacterium | reverse complement strand
TTTCCGGACCGCTGATCCCCTGCACCTCTTTGCGGCTTTTCCACGGCTCGGTAAAATAGACGCGCCACCATTTGCCCTTTTCCCCGGACTGAAGAGGGAGGACAAAGGCCGTTAGAGCGATAAGCAGGACGGCCGGGATCCATGTTCTCGGGTTTCTCACTGGGTAAGCTGTTCTTTCTTTTCCATCAGAATATTTTCATATTCCGTCATCAGGAGTCGATCTTCCTTGTCGGGAAAGAAGAGCTTGACCTTCGCGATGAGCGTCAGGTAGGAAGCAACCCGGCTCTGCTCATCGACCTTGTCGATCAGTTCCCGGATGGTGTCCTTTTCCTTCGTCATCAGGTTGATGTAAAAGAGGAAAGAGTCCCGCAGCTTTTCCAGCATGGGGAGCTCCCTCTTCAGGTCGTCCATGCTGCGGGATCGGCTGATCATGGTGTCGATGAAACGGAGTATGTATTCGGCGTCCACGGCGGAGATGTCAAAATCCAGGAGAAGCTGGTTGACCTTGGAGAGTTCCATGTCGCGGAGATGGATGCGTGCCAGGAAGACCGGATTGTCCGAGAGCATGTTGAGGTTTACCTCTTTGGCCAGGTCCGTCGCTCTTCGTTCGCTGTCGTCCCCCTCACCGGGACGGGTGCGATCTCCTGCCAGTGTGATGTCCTGTGTGCCGTCCGCCAGTATGATATTGGCGGCGGAATACCGGTTCTTGATGATCAGGATATCGTCCTTGGTGATACTCCGGTTGACGATGATGTAATCCGGCTTGATGCCCGATTCGATTTCCTTGATGAAATGAGGAACATCCCTCACGGCGGAAAGTTTGACAGGCATCAGATCCAGCTGGCTTTCCATTTTGATGAAAAGGTAGTTGGGCTGATGATTGCCGCGGAAATGGTAGGGCAGGATGATCTTTCCCTTCATGTATTTGCAGAAGAAATAGCTCTCGTTCTGGGGGTTCTTCACAACGAAATCATCCCCGATAAAGACAATAATGGGAATGTTATGAAGCAGCTTGGTTTTGACGGAATCAGCATAAATTGAGGCACCGGACTTCTCGAAGGCGATGAATTTTTCCTTGCCCTGAATGATCTTAATACTGATGCCCTTGGGCGTTCTTTTTTCTATGGGGTCCATGGTATTAATATATACGGTCAGCCTCAATTTATATTGAAGTAATTTGTCCCCAGATTTCCAGGAAAAATGCGTTTTGTCAACACCCCTTTTGCAAAACTGTCGGTATTGGCATGCCTTTTCATCTCCGGGTGCGTTCTGGGGCATTCTGCCAGTATCTGTCAGGGAAATGTGTTTGCATTTTTTGAATTTTTCTGAGCTGATGGGTTACGGGTCTTTCCGGCGAGAACCGTGAACGGCTTCACTGGGACGTCAAAAACCATTTGGATTACAGACCATGCCCTTATTCTATCCCGTCAAGGGAAAAAACCTGCTTTACCCTCTGGCTGATTTTTGTCTCCTCCCATTGGCCCTGGCCGTTTCCCTGGGGCTGGCTCTGTTCCCGGTTGGGGGGGATGGCAACCGCGCGGCCGGACCGTTGCCCTTTCTCGTGACGGGTTGTATTTATACCGCCGTCTTCTATCTCTTCCAGATATACCGGGTCATGTGGATCTATTCCAATATCAAGGATTTTTACCGGCTGATGGCCGCCAGTTCGACTGCTTTTCTCCTGGCATTCAGTCTGGCATGGTTTGTCGGTTTGATGGTCTCCCCGCCGGTTCTTGCTATTTTCTTCCTGCTCTCGACGGTGTTAACCGCCGGCTACCGGATTTTGATACGGGACTACCTGTCCCGTTACGGGGATGATCTGCCGGTTATAGAGGGAGGACCGAAAGGGAATCGCATCGTCATTGCGGGGGCAGGGGAGGCGGGACGCCTCATCCTTTCGGAATATCTCCGCATGGGGCGCGGCGGTGAGATCGTGGGATTTGTCGATGATGACCCTGCAAAAACCGGGATTATGCTGAACGGCAAGATGATTTTCGGAACGACGGATTCGCTGCCGGATGTCATTCGGAGCCGGGACATCAATCAGGTGCTTATAGCCATGCCCTCTGCGGGGGAGGAGTCCCTGAAAAGGATCACCTCCCGGCTGGGCCAGCTTCATCCCGGCCTGTCCGTCAAGCTTCTTCCCCCTTTTACCCGCCTGTTCAACAGCCCCCTGACGCCGGATATTCGAGAAATCGGCATAGGGGATATCCTGGACAGGGAGGAGATATCCATCGATATCAGCAGCATCGAAGGCATATTCGCCGGGAGTACCGTGCTGATTACCGGGGCCGGCGGCAGTATCGGATCGGAATTGTGCCGCCAGCTCCTGAAATTCCGTATCCGAAAACTCATCGCCCTGGGGAGAGGAGAGGATTCCATCTATCAGCTCATCAGGAATCTCAACGAATATAAGGTCTACCTGGATTATGATCCGGAGCTGATCTACCGGATAGGCGATGTGAGGAACCGGGAGCGCCTAGAGGCCCTTTTCCGGGAGCATAAACCGGACATAGTGCTCCATGCGGCGGCCCACAAGCACGTGCCCCTCATGGAATTCAATGAGATAGAGGCCCTTGAGAACAATGTCCTGGGGACGCGCAATGTCCTCGATGTGTCCCGGGCCCATGATGTCCGCAGATTCGTCCTGATCTCTACGGACAAGGCCGTCTATCCTTCCAGTGTGATGGGGGCCTCCAAGCGGGCTGCCGAGCTGGTATCCCTCTACTATTACCGGGAGAAGGGGCTTAAAACGGCCGTCGTCCGTTTCGGGAACGTCCTGGGCAGCAGGGGTTCGGTGATACCCCTCTTCCGTGAGCAGATTGAGAAGGGGGGGCCTGTAACAGTGACCCACCCCGATGTGGAGAGATATTTCATGTCCATCCCGGAGGCCTCTCTGCTGGTTCTCAACGCGGCGGCCTATTCCCGGGGTGGTGAAGTCTTCCTGCTGGAGATGGGCCGGTCCTACCGGATTGCGGAGATTGCCCGGCGGCTGATTCGGCTCTACGGTCTGCGGCCGGACGGGGACATTTCAATAAAATATACGGGGCTGCGTCCCGGGGAGAAACTTCATGAGGAGCTCTCCTATTCCGAGGATAAACTGCTTAAAACGGGCAACGAAAAGATACGCATACTCTCCGAAGAAAACTCCGGTTACGGCAGGGAGATCGTGGAAACTTTCCTCGATCAGGCTGCAGATCTGGTCAAGGGGGGGTGCGTCTTTTCCCCCCGCGAGCTTCTGAAACGGCTGGTTCCCGACTACCAGTCTCAGGATACCGAAGATTCCTCCCCCCCGCCGGAAAAGTATATCAGCTGACGTTTACCGCCTTGTTCTCTTCGAAGGAAAAGTCCTTTTCCCTGAAGAGCTTGAGACAGGCGTCCACGATTCGCTCGTCGTAAAGGATGCCCCGCCCCCTCTGTATCTCCTCCAGGGCCTTGTCCACACCCAGCGAGGCCCTGTAAGGCCGGTGGGAGGCCATGGCCTCAACCACATCTGCCACAGCGATGATCTTGGCCTCCAGCAGTATGTATTCCCCCGTGAGTCCCGAGGGATATCCCGAGCCGTCGATCTTCTCATGGTGCTGCAGTACAATCTGGGCTATGGGGTAACTGAAGGGGATATCCTTGAGAATCTCCCAGCCCATCTCGCTGTGAGTCCGAATCATATTGGCCTCCGCCTCCCGTATATGCCCGGGCTTCGAGAGTATCTCGATGGGCACGGAAATCTTGCCGATATCATGCAGGAGTCCCGCTATGTGTATGCCCTCCACCTGTATATCGGATAGGCCCATCTCCTGGGCGATGGTTTTGGCCAGCCGGGCCACCCTCTGCTGATGCCCTCCGGTATAGGGGTCGCGGATTTCGCAGATCAGGGAGATGGTATGAATGGTGCCCTTCATGGTTCTGTTAAGGTTTTCCAGGCTCTTTTTCAGCTCCTTCTCTACATACTGACGCTCCTTGATCTCGTTCTTTAAAAGCACGTTGGTCAATTCCAGCTCATCCGTACGTAGCTGGAGTTCCTTTGTCCTCCTGACGATCTCGTCTTCCAGATGTTCCCGGTATTTCCTGTTTTCCTTGATGAGGTCAGAACGCTCAAGGACCCTTTTAATTGCATGGTCTATAATATCGATTTCCTGAATGGGCTTTATGATGTAATCCCATGCGCCCCGGTGAAGGGCCTCGATGGCATCCCTCATGACCCCGGTGCCCGAAACGATGATGACCGGTGTTTCGGGGGATTGTTCTGTAACGGTGGAAAGGACGTCAAGACCGTCAACCTCGGGCATCCGGAGGTCCGTGAGAATGACATCCGGTTTTTCCCTTGCGAAAACCTCCAAGCCGATACGTCCGTTTTCGGCCTGGAAAACCTCGTAATTGTTGTCTTCCAGGTAGGCTGCAATGTTTTCGCGGAGCACCTCCTCGTCTTCGATGGTCAGTACCTTCACTTTCCTTTCAGCGTTCACAGGCTCTCTCCTGACGGAGTGCCGTCTTTCTCGGGTCCAGGAACGTTACCGAGGGGTAGAATAATGATAAACTTTGTCCCCTTGCCCGGCGAGGATTCTACCGATAGCGTTCCTCTATGATTATTGGTGATGATGAAGTACGATACCGAAAGACCCAGCCCGGTTCCCGCACCTACTTTCTTGGTTGTGAAAAAGGGATCGAAGACACTCTTGCGGATCTTTTCATCCATCCCGATCCCGTTGTCCTCCACTTCGATTCGGATGGAATCCCCCTCCCTTCGGGCTCTGATGGTAATGACCGGATGAGCCACCCGGTGCCCGTTTTCCATCATGGCATGAGCCGCATTCTTCAGAAGATTGAGAAATACCTGCTCAATCTCCGTTTCCACGCAGCATACTATCGGGAGACCCGGTTCGTATTCTCTTAGGATATCGATATGACGGAAGTCATATCTCTTTGTCAGGTCGTAATCCTGGGCGGCCAGATCTATGGTCCTGTTGATGATGTCGGTTACATCCCTGGGGCTCTTCCTGGATTCGCTCCTGCGGCTGAAGCTGAGCATGTTGGACACGATCCTCGACGCCCGCTCGCCCATTTCCAGAATGCCTTCCATCATCTTAAATATCTCCCTGGTTTCAAGATACTTCCGGAGATTGGCCAAATCAACCCCACATTCCCTTGCAGCCTCATTGTTGATGGGATTGTCCGGAGAGAATCTGCGAAGGATGTTCTGGGCACCCAGCAGAATTCCCCCCAGGGGGTTGTTGATTTCATGAGCCATCCCTGCGGCCAGTCCTCCAACGGACATCATCTTTTCCGTCTGTATCATCATCTCCTCAAAGCGAATCTTGGCTGTAACGTCATCGATTCGGATGACGGCCCCTCCGGCCGAGGCAGGTCCCTGCAGGGGATAGACCATTAATTCCAGGACCTGCAGGTCCCCGTTTCTATAGGTCTGTATTCTGTCCGTGGAAGGGGGTGTCTTATCCCACATGGCCTGGCGTATCTTTTTGACCAGAAAGTCCATATGGGGGAATATATCGCTGATGTATTTCCCGATGGCCTCGTCGCTGGGGATTTGGAGTTTCTTTTCGGCGGCAGTATTCCAGTGCGTGATCCTGCCGGCATCATCCACGCCGATCAGCTGGGATGGCATGGAGTCGATGATGCTTTGCAGATAGACACGGATTCTGGTGCGCTCTTCGTCGGCGTTCTTCAGTGAACTGACCATGTTGTTGAAAGAGCGGGAGAGATAACCGATCTCATCCTCTACAGTTACGGGTACCTCGACACTCAGATCCCCCTCGTTGACCCTGCTGACTCCGTTTATCAGACGTCTGAGCGGTCGTATGAACGCCCCCAGAAAGAAGATCCGGAATCCCAGGAGCATGAAGACAATAAGAATACCCATGATAAGGACGAGTCTTAGTGAAGCGGGATGAATGAATTCCCTGTATTTCAGATACGAGAAACCCCCTTCACAGAAAACCTGACTCTCCGGGTCAAAGTGAATAAAGCAGACTTTGTTGACCTCTCCTGACATTCGGTAAAACCTGGTCCCGGGGCCCCTGAGAGGACGCATGCCGAAAAGCAGCTCCTCCTTCAGTGCGGATCCCTCCCTGCGGCTTGCGACGATAAGCGACAGGAGATGATCCCGAAAGGGGAGAAAGATCGGTTTTACATTCTTCAGAAAGAGCAGTACGTTCTCACGAAAGCCTGTGTCCGGGAGACCCTTAATTTTCCGGGAATAATAGAGCGTGTACAATTCCAGGGAGGCGAGGTAGTTTTTCAGCCCCGCCGGGTCCAGTCCGTTATTGCCGGGATGATCGAGATGGTAAATGAGAGATCTCCTGTATCCATCCAGGTATGGTGGCAGCGACTGGGTCAGCTGTCTCAGCCCCTTCTCGAAAGTTGATTCGCTGATCTTGTCGATGCGCCAGCGGAGATATGCTGCCTGGAAGCTTGCCGTGAACTCTCTTTTCAGACTGTCATCGCCTGCATCGTCCCCGCCGGGGATTCCCGCGAGGGCCCCGGTTTTCAGGGAATAGCGGATTGTGTAAATAAGGTCTGAAGGACGATAGTTCTCCTGTGAGGAGATTCGGCTGAGCTGCAGGCGGTGCAGTTCGTCATATGAGGACTCTTTATCAGAAAGAAAATAATAACTCAATCCCTGAAGAAGCACCAGAAGGGTCACCATGCTGATACCCATGATCTTGGCCATAAAGGTTGACTTGTCATTCGTATTGTTGATATAGATGATGGCCAGAAGGAAAAAACCGAAGAGATTGAAGATGACCCATGTGGTCTGGAATACGTCTCTTTGAATCAGTCCCTCTCGGCTCATCGTGTTTGTGATCGAGGGAATAATGGTTGCGGCAAGATAGGCGCACCCCATGAGCAGAACGACACCCCTGTCGCGCCCTTTGAGGAAGATCATCTTGAAGATCATGATGACGATGAAGAGCAGGATATAGGCCATTATGATAAGACCGATCACAGTGCTTATTTTATCCGCGGCAAAATCCCAGTAATGTCCGTCAAAATGATAGACCTTGGTTCCCTTTAAGGTGCCCCAGAAAAACAGGATGCTTACCAAGAGGGAGATGGAGTACTGGACTCCCAGAAATAATCCCGAGAAGCGCGGTATTCTTTCCCGTCCGTAATAATAGAGAAACATGTTGAAATGTGTTTCACCCAGCATGATGATACCCACAGTGATCCATCGATGATATGCAGCGACAGGGTTATACACGCTCGATGAAAAAACATAAGCCACATTGAAGACCGTCATACAGAGGTACCCGAGGGCGATGTGAAAAGTAGCACGGGATTTCCCCGGTATCTGGAAGAAGTAAAGGGCAATGAGGAAATGAAACAGGGCGGGTATAAGGGACCCTATTGAAAAGAAGTTGAGAAATATGTTGTTACTCAGGTTCATGCTTTCCCATTATAATCCTTATGCACACTCTTGATGGGGACAGTTAACGGTATTAAGTACATCCCCTTTTAATATAAAAACACAATTATTCAAAAGTCAAATAATTATCACCATACTGAGCATTTTATGCGATGTCGCTGTTTTATGATATGAGGGCGTTGAGACAACGGTGGGGGTATTTAATAATTTTTTCATGAAAAAGAAAAGATATTGACTATTTTATCGATTCATTCCATAAAATTAGGATATATTCGGCAATAGGCAACATGACTGGGGCGTCATTTCGGAAGGTTCAGGCCTCCCGACATCTTACAGGATTATCAATATTGCTCAATGAGGTAGGAACATGGCAAAAAGAAAGCAGTATATTGTGGATAAAAAATTTCAGCTCAAGCATACCTTCACGGTTGTCGGCATCATCTTCGTGGTCGTTGCCCTTATTATAAGCATTATCGGAATCAACGCGACATCGAATAATTTCAAGCTTACCGAGATATCCAAAACGAATGACGCCATTGTTAAGAATCTGGACAACATCATGACCATCCAGGACAATATCCTCCAGACGGTGATGACCTGGGCGCAGAATCCCAAAGAAAAACCGGAGAAAAAAGCGATCGGAGAGGTGGCCAACAGGCATTTTAAAAATCTGCAGACTATAAAGGCCAACATCAGCAACATACAGGCAAACATAGAAACGAATAATCGCATAGTAAAATACAATAATTACCTGCTACTAATTATAGTTATAATTGTTCTCCTGCAGAGCGTTATTCTCTATTTCGTAATGATCAGGAAAACCCATAAAATCTCGGGACCGATTTTTGTCATGTCGCAGTACATAAAACAGATCATAGAAGGCAAATACCCCACCGTCAGGCCGCTGAGAAAGAACGACGAATTACAGGAGTTTTATGAACTGTTTTCCCAGATGGTTGATGAGTTGAAGAAAAGAGAAAACAAGTAAAAACTGATCTCATCCGGAAATGGAAAACCGCCCTTGTGGGGCGGTTTCTTTATGCCGTTTCTTGATGGTGATGATCTAAGTGGATTATTTGGGGGCCATCTTTAACAGGGCCTCTACAATCTCGGCAATCATAGGGTCTTTTGAGCTCTTGCAGTAAACGGAAAAGAAAACCACAGGAGCGATCTTTGTGTTGAAGATTTTGTAGTAATAGGTGGTAAATATTAAATCGTATCTACCGTGCTGTTTCGCAAAGAAAAATTCGCTCTGAATCGTCGTGGGTTTGTCAGGATCGTAGATTTTAACGGTGTATCCGTATTCCGTTTTGAAGATATCCCTGCCCTTTTCCAGGCGCAATTTAAGCAAATCAATGGAATTCATCTTATAGGAATAGGTATTCTTAAAGATGGTTCCTTCGATAATCTGCCTTTTAATATCGGTAAAATCCTTGTAGAAAGATGTGGTTGGCTTGGCCGGTGTAGTAAATTTTTTAATATCGGGAAAATATTCAAAGACGCGGTCCGGTTTTCCGTCACTGTTGAGATCCATGACCATGGAGATGAGCTTTTCCGTGCCGACGAAATCGCCGATGATGACGTTTGTCGTATCGTCAATGGATTGCAGGATGAAGTAATTCCTGTAATCGCTGGGAACCGGCATAAATTTCAGCCTGGTGTCTGTCAACGGCTGCTTTATGAGATAATCATGTTTGAACTCCGAAGCCGAAAGAGTTATGTACACAGACGGAAGGAATAAAAGGAGAAGGAACCATATTCGTCTTTTTTTCATACCGATACTCGCTTTACCATAGATTTCAAGAGGCACCTACATAATAGTAAGGGATAAGTATTGAGAAATCAAATATTTTTTCTCTGTATGGTGTGGATGCCTGCTCAGTATTTGTATCGGCTTCAGGGTTTAACAAGATTAGATTTAATTGGCCCGATGGATCATTTAATGACGAAGGTATCCGGAATCTTGTAGGATGATAGATTGTCCTTACACCAGTTGCTGAGGTCGTCCGAATCAAGCGGGTATCCTGGCTTTTTCACAATAGTTATCGAGAATCCCTCTTCAAAGGAGCCGTCTTCCCTGGCCTCCAGCGTAATACTGGAGGCTGCGTTGAGCACAAAGGGATGCCGGCATAATATCCTTTCTACCTCCCGGGGATAGACGTTGAATCCCTTTCTTAAAAACATGCTTTTTTTCCGGCCAGTGATGTAGTAGTATCCATTCATGTCACGGCGTGCCAGGTCTCCCGAATAGAGCCATCCGTCACGTATCAGGGCGGCGGTTTGTTCGGGCCGATTGTAGTATCCCGGTATGACGTTGATGCCCTTTACCATCAGTTCCCCCTCGGCGGGATCCCCCCTGGAATCATGCTCCTCGCTTTTAAGCCGGACCTGATTGTAGGGCATCGGTTTCCCGATGGAGCCGTAAACGTTGGGTTCCGAGATGAGGTTCCATGTAACGATGGGGGATGCTTCGGTCAATCCGTAACCCTGCCGAACGTCAATGTTGAAGCTGTTTTTAAGGTATTCCTGCATCCGACTCGAAATGGCCTCCCCTCCGGAAATCCACGCGCGCATTTGGGGAAAAACCGTACCCTCTGGTATAACCTTGGCTAATATGAAGTACATGAAGGGGACTCCACAAAAAAAAGTCACCGGCAAACGTTTGAAGAGGTCAATAAGACTTCTGGGGGAAAACTTGTCTAAAATATAGAGGGATGAATGACTGTAAAGTGGATTGAAAAGAGAAGACGTGAGGCCGAAGGAATGAAAGAGCGGCAGGGCCGTAATGAATAAGTCATCATGGTTGATCATGATCTCCTGGGAGACCCTGGCGGTTTCCCATATCGCTCCATGGGTTATCATGGCACCAAGGGCATAGCCGTCCATGGCGGAAGTAAAGATGATCGCTGCAGGATGATCAGCTGCAAGGGATTCATGGGGCGAATACCTGTGATTGGTCGAGATAGCAGCGGCAAACCCCGTTTCCCGGGAGGGATCATCGATGAGGATGAACCTTTCTCGGGGGAGGATCAAGTCCTCGCCTGTAATGAAATTTGTAAGGGATTCGGAATGGGTAACAATCAGCGAAGGGGAGGTTTCTTCTATATAATGCTGCATTTCGATACGGCGTGTGGCCGGGTTTGTCAAGACGGAGATGGCCCCTATCTGGCAGGCTGAGAGAAGGGTATACAGGAACTCGGGAATGTTCCCTAGATTGACCAGTATCCGGTCGCCGGCGGCAATTCCCCTCCCTCTGAGATGGGCGGTCAATTGCTGAACCGTTGCCAGGGTGTCCCTATAGGAAAAAGCGCTGCCCCGATAGTAAAAAAAAGCCTTATCAGGGCAGGCGTCAACCGCGTGTAAGAGGAGATTATAAAGATTGCTGTCCATCAAGTTTCAAGAATCGGCTTCCTGCCCCTCTGATTGATGATTTACGCATACATGATTTATGGTGAAAAATGCCCGGCAAGTCAATCTCTTTTCAGCCAGTGAGGGAAATCGTCCAGTTATTTTGCGGAGACCTCTTGATTTCGGTCGGTACTCTCCTGCTTTTTCTTGACTTTGTTGCACCTGGATTATAGTATTCGGGTTAGGGAGATGCCGTCAGCCTCCACCTGTATAAATACAACTGGTTTCGTTTAATAACACTGTTCAAGAGAAGAAGTGTAGATACAATATGGTGATTATATTTTTTATTATCCTTTTCGAGATATCCTTCTCCATTCATCTCTATTTCCTTTTCAATTTCATTTCAAAGAAACAGGATAAGGATTTCCGCGGATTCATCATCACCACCATAACGAACATCTTTATGGGAATCCTGACGACGATCTTCATCATCATCTTCCCCTCCCAGATAAAGGAGATCAATTTTGACCGATTTCTCTTCCTGGAATCGGGCTTCCTCTTTCTAATAATGATTTTCGTCAAGGTGAGAATCACCATGAAGATCTATCAGAGATCCAAGGACCCGGCCTACTATCATTATTCCTATTTCGGCAGGAAGGTTTTGAATAAAAACGCTGTATCCGCCACGGATGTCCTCACCTATTTTCTGACACTGCCCCTGACCCTCATCTGCGGGGCCTATTTCGTCGCGAAGCTCAGCTGTTACTGAAATTTCCGCACAGCATCGATCAGAGAAAGGACCAGACCCGTCCCATCAACAAGATCCCTGATGAGAATGTGCTCCTTGGTGCTGTGGACATCCCGCATGCCGATGGAGAGATTGATGGCCTTTATGCCTGCTCTGTTGAAGACATTGGTGTCGCTCCCGCCGCCGGAATCGATATATTCAGGGGTGATGTTCAGGTTTTCGAGGGCACGGTTGACGATTTTGACAATCTCCTCTCCCGGTTTGATGGAAAAACCGTAATACTCCATGGTTTTCTGTATTCCGGCCCTGGCACCGTGGCGGGAAGAAATCTCCTGAATGGTCTTCGTGATGATCTGTATGACCGATGTGAGTTTCTGTCGGTTGAGGGAACGGGCTTCTATCTTGGTATAAGCCTCTTCTGCTACGATATTGGTAGCCCGCCCGCCCGATATGATGCCGGCGTTGACGGTGGTTTCCCCGTCAATCCGTCCGTGGGGAATGCTGCTGAGAATCTCGCTGATTACCCGTATGGCGCTGATCCCTTTTTCCGGTTCCATGCCTGCATGAGCCGCTTTCCCCTTGATCTTGACGTCCAGGGTCATGTGAAAGGGTGCCTTCAGGATGATTTTCCCGACGCTTCCCCCGCTGTCGAAGACGAAGGCGTATTTCGATTTCAGGGGAGACATGTCGAAGGCCTTTATCCCATACAGGCCGAGTTCTTCGGCGCAGGAAAAAAGAAATTCCAGGGGACCGTGAGGAAGGTTTTTTTCCCTGAGACACTCCAGGGCTTCCAGAAAACAGGCAATCGCAGCCTTGTCGTCTGCACCGAGAATGGTGGTCCCGTCGGAGGTGATTTTGGTCTTTGTGACCTGAGGTTTCACCTGATTGCAGGGGAGTACGGTGTCCATGTGGGAGGAAAAAAGGATGGGAATCCCCTTTTCCTTTCCCTCCACCCTGGCGAGAAGATTGTAGGATTCCATGCAGGGGTATTGCTTCAGGGGTATCCCCAGTTTCTTAAACCTTTCCTGGAGGTATTTAATCACACCCTGTTCCTCCCAGGAAGGGGAGGGGATTTGTACGAGCTCCAGGAAGGTTGATATCAGTCTGTCATGATTTATGGTTATCATTATTATCCCCCGCTTTGTTATTTTTTAATCTGTTCCTGATAAATCCGTCTGAGGCTGTGAAAGAAATGCAGGTATTCCTGCTTTTTATAATCAGGATACGTCCAGTCCCAGGGCTCATATTTTTTGGCCACATAGCGGTATTCGTTTTCCAGGTAAATACCTTTTCCGAGATAGATGCGGTGAAAAAATTCCTTGCAGCTGGCCAGATAGACGTTGGAAAGGGTCAGGTAGCCGGGATCGATGTTGACTCTCCTCGTCTCCTTGCCGGATATCTTCTGTTCCAGTTTATTGCAGTGAAGTTTTACGGCGATGATCTGTTCCCTTTTTATGAGTTTTTTGAAGGAAAAGAACACCTTAAAAAGATTGGATCCCATCGATTTATAGTACTGAGTGTGGGAAAACCCGATTTTGATGGTCTGATAATCGATCTCACCATATTTTTTAACCAGCCGCCTCTCCACCGCATCCAGCAGCAGGTCCGTTGTCGTAAGGACTCCGATAAAAAGCTTAGCCCTGGGAGGGATGACCGGTTCAGCCACTTTTTTAATTCTCCATATGGTTGTCTTAGGGATACGAAGTGAAAACCCCTGGGAAACGGAACGAATCCTGCCGTTTTGGTATAATGATGAAGGCATTCATGAGCACGGATTCAGTAATCACTCTTCCCCTGTCAGGTCAAGAAAAATAGATGGGTGGGTCATTGTAGAAAATCCTTGTTTTTTTCGTTTTTTTAT
>CALCJG010000473.1 GCA_937967705.1 uncultured Spirochaetia bacterium | reverse complement strand
ACCACCGAGATCTACACTCTTTCCCTACACGACGCTCTTCCGATCTCGGGATTTCTCGGAGAGCTGATAACCCGGGCCGAAGAGGACCTCCAGATCCTCAGCGGAGAGGTGCACATGACGCACGGACACCGAAACCCTCAGGGGCCTTCTGTCCGTGGACAGGACATCGTGCCGTATGGAGCGCTTGTAGTCCAGGGCCCTGGCGCACTGGCGGGCAATCATCAGTTCCTCGTCCGTCGCAATGACCAGCACGCTAGCCGAGGAGTAACGGGCCGATATATCGAAGACCGGTTCCGAACCGCTCACGGCGCACCGGTCGTTTCGAAGCGGATCCATGGCGAAACCGAGTTTCTCAAGGCCCTGCAGGCACCGGGCCCGCTCTCCCCTCCCCTTCTCCCCGATGCCTCCGGTGAAGATGAGAACGTCCGCGCCGCCCAGCACTGCCGCGTAGGCGCCGATGTAACGCTTAACGCGGTAGCAGAAGGCCTTGATGGCCAGAAGCGCCCGGGTATCTCCGGAATCCGCGGCGGCGATGATCTCCCGCATGTCCGAGCTTATTCCGGATATGCCCAGGAGCCCCCCCTTGCGGTTGAACATCTCGTCCATCTCCTCCGGGGAGATGCCCTCGCTCCGCGCCAGGTAGGTGATCACACCGGGATCTATATCACCCACCCTGGTCCCCATGAGGAGCCCCTCCAGGGGCGTAAAGCCCATGCTGGTATCGATGGAATGGCCCCGTTGAATGGCACAGAGGCTCGCTCCGTTTCCCAGATGACAGGAGATGATGTTGAGACGCCTCAGGGGGGTTTCCAGGTATTCCGCGGCCTTCTGGGCCACGTACTCATGGGAGTTTCCGTGAAAACCGAAACGCCGTATCCCCCTGGCAAAGTAGTCATAGGGGAGGCCGTAGACCGCCGCTTCGTCGGGAATGGCGCTGTGAAAGGCTGTGTCAAAGACCGCCACATGGGGGACATCCGGCAGGGCCGACTGGCAGGACTCGATGCCGGCAAGCATGGCGGGGTGATGAAGCGGCATCAGGGGGATGAGCCGGCGGATCTCGTCCTTCACCTCCTGGTCGATCACCACCGGCCCCCGGTAGCGCAGACCCCCGTGGCCCACGCGGTGCGCCACGGCTCCGATTTCGGAGAGGCCCGCCACCGGCGCCCCCGGGACGGAAGTGAGAGCCCGGAGTACAGGGCCCAAGGCCGCCAGATGGTCCGGCGCCTCTATGCCCTCCCGGGTTTCGTCCGCCCCTGGGCAGGAATAGAGATGTTCAGCTCCCTCTAGTCCGATGCGGTTGATGGCCCCGCTCATGAGCGACTTCTCGGTGTCCAGATTGAAGAGTTCGTATTTCAGAGAAGAACTTCCACTGTTGATAACGAGAACTTTCATGAATAATCTCTCCTTTTCATTTCATTGTTGTTACGACAGGGCCTCTCAGGATGGACGTAGTTTCACGGCGCCCGCATCACCCCACAACTCCCCACTGTACCGCAGCAGGCAACGGAGGCAAGGAGTTTTCGGAACGCCAGCCGGCTACAGGGCATAAACGGCCGTGAGGGTAACACCGTAAAAACGGTCCCTCATGCCGCGCTCGTCTGTGCTGACCAGATGCTGATACCGGCCGCCCAGCACACAGGTCGTGGAAATCCCTCTGAAATAATACCCCAGTCCCGCAGTGGCGTTTGCACCCACCAGAGCAGGCGTGAGGACCTTCTCCCGGTAGACACCGGAAGAGAGATTCGTCGACTCGTAGACCCACCGGGCCTTCAGGACCAGGAAGGAGAGGGAAGCCGTTATATGCCATGCCTCGCCGAGGGGAATGGTGCCCTTAACCCCCAGCCCCGGGCCGTGCATGGTACCCTTTCTCCTCACATCAACGGGGATGACGGAACCTGAGTCGCTGGCCCAGTACTGATAGGTTCCCGAGCCCCGGTAATGGGAATACTTATATCCCGCGAAACAGCCGATACGATCATTCAGCCTGTACTCCAGGGTGCCATCGGCGTCATAGCGTTTCAGCTGGAAACGGAAATCCGTGTCATAGGTAACGCCGGGATCGGGCAGATAATACACCTGGTAGTTCGAATGCCCCTTGAAGCCGGTACTGGCGAGAAATACCCCGCCGAGCGTCCACTTCCCGATCGTAGCGCCGGCCAGGGGACCGGCCATGAAGGCGGGCCTGAAGGAGATGCTGTCGTTGTATGCCTCCCCGAAGACCTTGGGCGCCGCGGCCTGGAGGGGATTGTCCTCCCCCCGCATATCATCCTCGAAATGCGGATCCCAGCGGGTGTACCAGCCCGTAACTCCCAGGCTGAGATCCAGGGCGTGACCGAACCCTCCCGGGATCAGCGCAAACAGCAGAGCCATCAATAATCGTCGTACTTTCATTGAATCTCTCCTTCCTGGTAATCTCATCATCTTAAAGGCTCACAGTAACCTTATTTTCATCACCGAGGCACTGGATATCGGGATATTTAATGACATCGGTGAATAAAAAAGATTTTCCTGTGCCAATCCCGGAATCGGACATCACTTAATTCCGGTGCGCCGGACTGGAATCCCCCCCAGGCGGAGGGGCTTTCCGGGATTGCTGTAGTCATAGAACTCCAGCCCCGTCTTTCCCGTAATGATGAGCAACCCCTCCAGGGGGATAACGTCGAAGGCGTGAATATCCGGAACGCGAGCAATGCCGGCTTTTGCGGGAGGGATATTGATGCTGAGCCCCTCGATGACCGGAGTTTTCTTCAGATCATAAAGAACCAGGCCATAACGCCCGTGGCAGAGAAATAGTGTATGCCCGTCAATGCCCAGACCGAAAGGCTCCCGTATATTGTAACGCATGGCAAGTTTTGGCATGCGGATATCCCGGATGTCTATGATCTCCAGATTGCCCCGATCACCGCGACGCAAAGTCACATAGGCGTAAGGATCGCTGACTACTACGGGGTCGTAACTCCGTATGTGCTCAATTTTCGAGATTAGCCGTGGTCTTTCGGGCTCCTGCCGCACATCGTAGATATACATTCCCTGCTGAGATCCCAGGAAGAGTTTCCCCTTATGCGGGAAGATTGTTTCGATGTTGAACCCGACACGGATTTCGCCCTTTCTGACCGGCGACTCCGGTTTTTCCAGAGAGAAGACATGCAGATCAAAACGGCTCACTGCATAGAGGCACCTGCCCACGACAGTGAAACGCGCCATGGAGCCTCCAACACCCGCAGAAGCACTCCCGCCGCCTTCAGAACGCTTCACAGAATAAAGCCGGCGCGACCAGAAACAGCAGGAGGAAAAGTCCGTATCGACATGCCGCTTGACCGTTGAGGATTCCTTCCAGGCGACAACCACTCCGTTCTTCCGGTCGGCCCTGAGGAAACGATGGGTCTCCCTCGGCCGCCACCGTTCCCGCCGCCAGGGCCTCATCATACCGCCCAGTATGGCCTCATACTTTTCCAGGCCGTAGAGGCATTGCCTGTCGTCATAGGGAAAGGACTCCTCGATGCGTTTGACGGGAACGATTTTGTCAATGTTTCGGATGTCGAAAACCATAAGGTCGACATAGCTGTCAGCGTAGAGATAGTTCCCCAGGGCGGCCATGTCGAGATTCCCCGGCAGATCCAGGAAGGCCGCAAACCGCGGCGAGGAGGGGCGGGAGATGTCAATCACGTGTATGCCCCGGTTGATATCGCTGAGGAAGAGAGTCCTGCCCTTTAGATAGATTTTTCCGGGACGTATGAGCGCCCGGGGCGGGCCCACCTTCCCCGCCTGGCGCAGCTTTTCATAAGAAAGATATTGCGGCTCGTAGACATAATTGGTCACCCTGCGGATTTCTACGACACCGCATCCGGAGAAGGTTGTCAAAGCCGCGAGAAGAAATAGCAGAAAGCGGCACTGGATGTTTGCTGCGAAATGGCCCGTGGGCATCAACAGTTCCCTCCACCGGTGATTCTTCGCTCTCAGCATACACTTCTTCATCCATCCTGGCAAATCTTTTCTTCGTCATCCAGAGGATTTTCCTCACCCCGCCGGATCCCTCTCGGTCTTGATACGGTCCGCAATCTCCGAAAGGGAGGCGGTATGATGTGACAGCGTCCGCAGGACTTCAGCAAATTTTGATATCTCATCCACCGAGGCCTCGATCGATTCACTCAGAAAGCGCATCGTTCCCGATATTTCATCTGTCGCGACAATCTGCTCCCGCGCCGCAACGGCGTTTTGACTGGAAATATCATTCAGGCCCTTGACGTCGCTAAATATGACCTCAGCCTCCGCCGCAAAATCCTGCGAGAGGCGGGAAATTACCTTCATGATCTCCGTGCTGGCCTTGACCGATTCAATCAGCCCGGTCATGCCCAGAGAAATTTTTTGAACGCTTTGAACCCCGCTTTCCACGAGTCTGCCGCTTTCGATAATGAGCTCCTCGATACCCCTGGTCTCCCTGTTCGTCTTCTCGGCCAGCTTGCCGACCTCATCGGCCACCACGGCGAACCCGCGCCCCGCTTCTCCCGCACGGGCGGCCTCGATGGATGCGTTGAGCGCCAGGAGATTGATCTGGTCCGACACCTCCTTGATCGTCATCAGTGCCTCGGTGATGTGCCGGGAGCTTTCCCCAATCGACTGAATCTCTTCCACCGTGCGGACGATCTCCCCCTCTATGCCGGTCACGGCCTGATAGGCCTCAGCAGCAGCCTCGCCGGCAATATCCGTTTTGGCCTGAACGTTTCTCATGGAACCCAGAAAACGTTCAATAGCGCCGTAAACCGCATCCGTCATGTTGAATTGACGCACAAAGCTTTCCGAAACATGGGCAATCGATGAGCTCAGCTCTTCGATAGCTGCGTACACCTCTTCGATGGCGCCGGCGTTTCCCTCAGAAGACCGCTTCAGGCTGATACCCGATGAATCGATGACGGACGACACCTGCTTCAACTCATCGACAGCCCTCTTGATGCTCCTCCCCATGCCATAAAGCGAGGACATCATGTTCCGAAGCTCCCGTAGCATATCGCCGATCTCATCACCGCTCTCCTCCGTCTCCTCCATATCGGCATACATTTCCCCCCGTGAAACATGGCCCAGAAGGGCCGAAACAGACTCCAGCATGCGGAACTTGCGGGCTGTAATTCTCAGAGAATAGTAGCTGATCAGGGAGATGAATATCCAGCCGAGAACAACGATTATATAGATGTAGGTATTCGTTTCCGCGAGGAGTTTGCCGGAGGGAATTCCCGATACCAGGGTTAACGCCGTACCCGGGACGCGGCAATAGATATAGTAAAAAACGTAGCGGGCGTAGAGAATCTGCCCCTTCCCCTCGACCCTGCTGAGGATGTACTCTGCGTGACCCCGAAGGTCCTTTGTATGCCAGCTTTCCAGGCCGGAACCGTTGAGGAGATTTTTTCCCACAAGCTCCGGGAAACTGGATGCGATGACTCCCCCGCCCTTTTCAAGGACCATGTAAAAATCCGGAGAAAGGATTCCTCTCTCTATTATCAACCTGGTAAAATCCCCGGCGCTTCTTCCGGGTGATAGGCCCGGCGGATCCAGATCTCGGAGGGCAAGTTTTAGGCCGGAAAGGTTCCTAGACAGCACATTGGGGATCAGAATGCGCCGGGCGCCATCAAAGGAAAAAATCGACAGAATGATAATCAGAAGTATGACGATGTTCAGCAGCGGCAGGACAATCCTGTGCTTCAACATCAGTCCGCTTACCCTTATCCCCCTCTCCTTCCCCAGCCGAATAAGGCCCTTCTTTATATGCAGAAACTGCAGGTTGGCCAGAATAATACCGAACCCGAAAGAGCAGAAGGAACTGACAGCGGTGGGCCCCAAATCGATCGCATCACCGTAGAGGAGCTGAAGGGCGACATAGAGGAAGGGGGCAAGAAAATAGAGCGACACCGAGTAAACGTAGATCAGCCGCAGATGACGGACGATCGCCTTGTGATCCTTTTCCTCCAGGGTCCCGGAAAAATCTTCCATAAAAAGCCTTTTATATTTCGAAAGGGAAAGGACATTCAGAATGATCAGCCCGATACTGAAAAAAGCCGCGGCCGATCCCAGAACGGTCAGGGTGTTCTGAGCTTTCGCATCATCAATGACCACATAGGCAACCGACAGATTACAAAGGGCAAGCAGATACCAGCACAGGACCGGAACGAAAAGAAGGGATTGGAATATTCGCGATGGCATAGGCAAACTCCCTGCGGGAAATTTCGGTTTTCGGGTCTGCCGCCCAACTTTCCCGGGGCCTCACCAAACAACCGCCGCACGGAGCTATGATGCATACATCTTCAACTGTTGTCGTGGACAGGATAAAGATAATTCTAAATAATCTTCACAAAGTGTAATGATAAGTATCGGAATGAAGACCGGGTAAAAGCCTCACGACACCTCCCCATATCCCCCCTGAAGACGGCCCCGGTATACCTTGAGGGCCAGGAGGTTCTTCCGAATCATCTCCTCCTGGTAGCGATAGGCCATCTCCGCCCCCATGGGCACCAGCAGGGACTGGGACTGATTGCGGCATCGCGATTCCAGCGACGCCAGACGGTCTATGAGGCTGTTAAGCCTGCCCAGCGCCTCCGCCTCCCGATGGCCGGGCATAGGCGCCAGTGCCGTAATCTCGTCAGGCATGAGCTCCTCGCCGAAGAAATCCATCATCAGGTTTTCCAGGGCAAAACGGTTCGCGTCGATGCGCCAGAGGAGATAACGGTTTCCCACGCCCATCAGGTTGAAGAAGATGCTGATGGCCATGGCTATCTGGACCAGGTTGCTCAGGGGGATGATATCCATGAGCCGCGGAGCGTAGCGGTCCAGTATCTCCGGTCCCTGGTTGTTGAAGTAATCCCGGGCGCCCTCCGCCTCCCGCAGGCCTGTGTAGTTGGTGACGGAGCGGTTGTAGTTGATCAGGTTGGGATAGATCTCCCCGAAGACGTTCAGGAGCCCGATCACCTCGGAGCGTTTGGCCTTCCCGTTGCTAACGATGAGGGTGTCCACCCGGAGAACCTTTTTTCTGACGGGCGGCAGGTTGCGGACGGGATCGTAGAGCCCCTCGGCGATGTACTCCGCCTTCAGGAAGGGGAGCCTCATCGAGATGCTCTCGCACTGACGGATGTCGGCGATCTGCATACCCATCTCCCTTACGGCCCTGTCCATAAAAGCCGACTTTTCACTTATAACGAAAACCCCCAAATCGAGCTTCCCCTGCGCCAGGAGGGCCAGCTGTTCCTCCGAGGAATGGTGGGAGAGCCGGGCACCCAGCCCCTTGAAGAAGGGGGTGTTGAAGATGGTTTCCGCCAGGTAGGCCGTTCCGCTCCCCCGGGGGCCGATCCCTATGCGCAGATTCCGGAGGTCCGCCACGGAGCGTATCCTATCGGCCCGGGGGCCGATGAAGAATACCGTTTCCGGCGATTTCAGATGCGCCACCAGCTGCAGCCCCTTTCCCCAGGGCATGCCGTTCTGCGCCAGGGCAAAGGCCCCGCCGCTTTTATGAGCTGTCAGGCGCCCGATGTTGTCCAGAGAGCCGTTGGTCGAAAGGTTCTCGATACGGCCCCCCTTCTCCCGGGCAATCTCCACGGCCCGGGCCACGGTGATGTAGTAGTTGCCGGTGGTCAGACCGGAGTAGAAGGGGACCTTCAGGTGCGAGAGCCCGGGGAAGAAGTCGATGAAGTAGATGACCAGCAGGGCGGAGATCAGGGCGAGAAATCCCATCCCCCCGAAAAAAGCCTTGCTGTCGAAAATCGACATCGGCACATCCCCGTTCTTCCCGGGGCCCTTATCCCTTCTTAACATATTCCGCCTCCCTACAGAGAAAATATTGCACGGCAAGTTCCGCACAGGCTATCATGCCCCGGAATAAAATCAATTCATAAATGGGGTTGGCGGTCCCATCCGTGCCTTTTACCCTTGTCCGGAAAAGGCTTCCCGGAAGAACGGGTTTTGCTGGACGGGGACCACGATCCTGATTGGGATTGATGCTAAGGCGGGAAAAAACTCCTTGAATTGCCCCTGCCCGGCAGGCTACAATACCCGTTTACAGCCAGGATACTTATATTCACGTCATGCCGGGAGGTCGCCATGAAATTATTTCTGAGGTTTTGTTTCATACTGCCCGCCGTTCTACTGCCGCTTCCCCTGCATGCCAGCGACATGAGCGGTCTCGTCTACCTGGTGATCATCTGGCCCCTGGGGATCTTCCTGTCCCTGACCCTGATCATCCTGCTGATCCTGACCGGATCGAAGCTGCGGAAACGGGAGTATAATCCCCGGACCCGCCTCCTCGGCCGGATTGCCCTCATAACGGCCCTCCTGGAGATGCCGCTCTTTTCCCTATACGTCTTCACGTCCCGGGACGCCATGCGGGCCGTCGAGGTGGGGATCGTCTCCGTCCTGCCGGTCATCCTCCTGGGACTGCTCTGCCTCCGCAACGGGCTGAGGCTGATGCGGGCTTCGGGATGAGGGTCTTGACTGCCGATCTTTACTTTAACGGATTGCACGGCGGTGTTTAGAGAAGGGATCGTTTTTCAGAGGAACCTATCATCCAGGGACAACAGCATCTACAGTTCCTTCCGTGTCGACCTGCCAGGGAGGAAGAGAAGCCATGGACTCATATGCCCATGGCCTCCTTCTGAATTGAAATCTAGAATTACTATAACCCGTCAAATCTGATACATCACCCCTACGAAGACGCCGTAAACCTTGTCATTCATGGCCTTTGAAGGAAGGGCATCCTGGGTGGTATTGCTCTTGTACTTGATTCGAAGCCACTGATAACGGACCCCCAGGGTTACGATGGGCATACCCTCGCCCATATTGACTCCCACACTGGGCTCCAGATTGCCCCCCCAGATCTCCGTGTCGAACTTAAGATTTCGATCCTTGTCAGAAACCTTGGGAGTCGTAAAATTGGAACTTTCATAACCTCCGTACTCTTTATTCTGGATTTCCAGTTTCCCTTTCATGTAAAGACCCGAGAGATTGACCGCAAAGAAATAGCCCTTGCTCAGGGGGATGGAAATTCCCAGCCCCAGGGCAGGCCCGTGAGAGGGCTGCTTGAATTCACCGTCATCAATATTAACCTCCTCCAGCTTGCCATTGCTGTCCACGCGGAATTCCGTATACTGCATCCTGGACTTGAGGTACATGTACTTATACCCGGCAAAAACCTTGAAGCTCTCCCCCAGTCGGTAACTCAGGGCGCCGTCCAGGTCATAGCGCTTGGAATTAAAACTGAAATCACCGCTGACGTATTTACCCTGGCTGTTGAGCTCCCGGGAGGTCTGCCAGCTGGTGCCCTGTTCCCCCATGAGGCCGGACAGAGAAAGGGATATTTCCGGCGTGAAGATCACACTGAAGACGGGACCGTAGAGGGCGCCGCTCCCCTTGTCCATCTGGGAGAAACCGTTGATTTCCGATTTTTTCAGGGACGGTTCCCAGAAAAAATACCCGCCCTTCACACCCAGTATATAATCCATGGCATATAACGGCGACACGGCGAACAGCAACAGCAGCATGAACCATGAGCATAAGATCTTTTTCATAGATTTCCTCCAATATCAATATTTTTTTATAATACCAGGGACATCACGAGGACAACACCCCCTGCCGGCATCCCCAATCGTTTTGCAACTTTAACCATACACAATAAAAAAGCACAATTGTCAATATTTTTTATATTCATAAATTACTAATCATATTTTTTGTATCAACCTGAATTTCGGCAATACTGGCAGGACAAGCAGCGCGTACCATGCGATCGATGCGTTCAACCACGGAGATTAGATATCGCCCTGAACGCAGGGATATTAGAAAGGACAGAGCCTCTATTTAATGTGGAAAACGCAATTGTTACTGCCTCATTCCTTCCGATAGCCCTTCAGAAGCAGCTTCAGGAAAGAACCGGGATAGAATGACTTTTCGTAAGGATCCGCGCCCCCTATCATCTTTTTGATACAGCGCGTAACGGCAATTTTGGACGCCGCTGCGCTGTCGATGTGGGCACCGGGGGCGTTGACGATGGCGGCCGCCAGGATGCGGCCGGTTGTCATGTCGACGGCCTTCAACCTGACGACGGCGGATACCGAATGCATGTTCGACGCATAGCTCGCCATGACGGGGGAGAGATCCCTGATCCCGGTCGAACCGAGGATCAGCACACCCCCGGGGACCGGTTTACAGAGAGCCCCGAGCCGGGTGCGGATCAGATCTACCCTGAGGTCCCGCATCGCCTCCCTGTTGTTTTTCATCAGGGACCCGGCACAGGCGAGGGGTTCCATGACAGGGAAGCCGATGGAGAGGAGCTCTTCTGTCAGCGCCAGTTCCGTAAAGGAAAAACCGGGCTTCCCGGGTTTGCCCTTGCCCGGCTCTTCCAGGACCAGTATGTAAATACGGGGACCGGTTTTCAGATCCACCCCGCTTTCCTTTTGCAGATGAACTGTCAGGGGGATGACCTCCGCGGAAACCCTGGCCAGGTATTCCGTCGCAGAACCCCGGGGGGTGTTCACCCGCCGGCTCTCCCCCTTAAGGAGTTTCCAGTCCCTGACCATCAGATACCCCGGATGGACCCGGACCTCTTCGGGTATGCCTTCACCCTTCCCTCCGTCCGCCGACTCGGCTTTCCTCAGTATTTTCCGGAGTGCGTCGGTTACCGCCTTCCTGCGGGCCTCTTCCTCAGGACCGTCCTGAACCAGGCAGCGTCCTTCCGCCTCCCCCCGGTATACATCACCGGCCCATCTATCCCCGCCCAGGGGCAAATGGGAGCAGCTGGAAAGAGCGATGGAGAAAAGTATAAGCAGACCGGGCAGTAACGTATTCATAAAAGGCTCCTCGCATGAGATGATCTCCCCGGCTTCACGAGAGGACGGAAACCGGGAGGGAGGGCTATCATGGCGTATTTTCCCTTTCCTGTCAACCCCCGAAGAAAGCCCCTCCGGGAAAAAATCCTCCCGGGGGATGCGAATAATTTATTGTAAAAAATCATCACCCCTTTACTCTTGGGGCGATCTGCAGGAAGGTTCCGGACAGGCCGCTGTGAACTGTACCGGGCCTCATCACAACGGGGGGAATAGGACATGGCAAACGGGCTGGCGAGGAAGGAGTATCTGATGTCGGTCACCATCATCGGCGCGCTGTTTTTCATCTTCGGGTTCGTCACCTGGCTCAACGCAACGCTCATACCCTATCTGAAGATATCCTGCGGCCTGACGAGCAACCTGCAGGCCAACCTGGTGGCCTTCGCCTTCTACATATCCTATTTCTTCATGGCCCTTCCCTCCTCCCTCATACTCCGAAGGGTGGGCTTCAAAAACGGCATGTCCCTGGGCCTCCTGGTGATGGCCCTGGGCGCCCTTGTCTTCATCCCCGCAGCGATGACCCGAAACTTCGGCCTCTTCCTCGCGGGACTCTTCATTCAGGGAACCGGGCTCGCCGTCCTCCAGACGGCCTCGAATCCCTACGTGACCATCGTGGGCCCCCTCGAGAGCGCCGCCCGGCGGATCAGCATCATGGGAATATGCAACAAGGTGGCGGGGATCATCAGCCCCCTGGTACTGGGCTTCGTTGTGCTGAGAGATATCGACGGGATTGCCGCCCGGCTGTCCACCCTGAGCGCCGCGGCCCGGGAAGCCGAGCTCGCGGCCCTGGCCTCCCGCGTGATACTGCCCTACGCCATCATGGCCCTGGTGCTCCTGGCTCTGGCGCTGGCCATACGCTTCTCGCCCCTTCCGGAGGCCGAGGAGGGGCGGGGGGATGAGGCCGGTGGCGAAGAGAGACAATCCGTCTTCCAGTTTCCCTATCTCCTGCTCGGCGTCCTGGCCATCTTCCTCTACGTCGGGGCGGAGGTGATCGCCTTGGACACGCAGATCCTCTACGGCCGATGGCTCGGCTTCGAACTCTCGCAGGCCAAGTTCTTCTCCTCCATCACCCTGGGGGCCATGGTGGTGGGATACATCGCCGGTATCGCAGCCATCCCCCGCTTTCTGCGGCAGGAGAGGGCCCTGCAGTACTTCTCCCTCCTGGGACTGGTCTTCTCCCTCCTGGCGGTCTTCACCGGCGGGTTTACCTCGGTGCTCTTCATCGCCCTTCTGGGCTTTGCCAATTCCATCATGTGGCCCGCCATCTGGCCCCTGGCCATCGAGGGCCTCGGCCGCTACACCAAGACCGCCTCGGCGCTCCTCATCATGGGCATACTGGGGGGCGCCCTTCTCCCCCTGGTCTACGGGTACCTGGCAGACCGGTACGGCAATCAGCAGGCCTACTGGATATTGGTGCCCTGCTATCTCTACATCCACTATTACGCCTCAAAGGGTCACAGGATAGGAAAGCGCCTGACGAAAAAGGAAGACTGACCGCGCCCTCCTCAAACGGGATTGCCGCAACAAAAAAATGCCGTAAGGATATAACTTCAGCAGATCATTTAAACAGAATGAATAGATGGTCCGCGCCGCATTCAGGGTTTTCCAGCTCATAGCATTTCGGCGCCTTAAACCTCTTCGCCTTGCTGAGGGCTATAAAACAGCCGCCTTCCTTCCGGCAGACGATTCGGAAGCTCCGGTATTTCTCCATGACCCACTTTTCCTGAAAGTAATTGCCGGGGATCTCGATAAAACCTTTCCCCGCATCGATCCTCCAGGAAGCCGCCCGGCCTTCGGGAAGTTCGCCGCTGCGGAACAGGCATTTTGAAGGGGAAAGAAAATCCCAGGAGAAGGAGGGCATGGCCGAGAAGGTCTTTTGCCTGAGCATATACTCCTGCAACGCCTTCCACTGCCGGGCGCCCTTCAATTTATTGACCTTAAGACCGTCGGCATCCCCTGCCCCGGCATTCCCGCTGAAATAACAGATTGACAATACCCCGGCACAAAAAACTGCGATCAAGAAAGCGGCTTTTTTCATACTGGTTCTCCTGACAGAGAATTTTAACCTCTTTACTGAGTCTGAATCCCATTCAACAGAACGTCAATCCCCCTTTCTTCCCCCCTGACGCCCTCAAGTCACCGTTCCCCTCTTTCTCATTATGGGAGGGTGATGTCCGGAAGCGGAAACCGCCCTCAATCCAGGAGGGACCTCAGTTTCCGGGAAAGCCCGCTGACATCAAAGGGCTTCTGGAGAAAACCGCGGCATCCCTGCTCCAGGATCTGCCGGGCCGCCTCATTGAGGCTGTAACCGCTGGCGAGAACGGCAAGGACATCGGGATTGACGGCTTTCAGGGCATCGAAGGTCTCCCCTCCGCTCATCCCCGGCATGATCATATCCAGGATCACGAGATCGATCTCCCGCCATTTCTCCCGGTAGAGTTCAAGCGCCTCGGCACCGCCCGGCAGTGCGTATACCCGGTACCCCAGGCTCTCCAGCATGCGCCGGCTTGCCTGAAGGACCATGGGTTCGTCGTCCACCAGCAGTATGCACTCGGAACCCCGCTTCACCTCCATCGATGGGGAAAACACCCTTTCCAGACCTTTATCGGTAGCAGGGAGATAGATGTGGAACGCGGTACCCTCTCCCTTCTCGCTGTAGACCTTGATGTGACCACCATGATTCTTGACGATGCCGTATACCGAAGCGAGACCCAGACCGGTCCCGTGGCCCATCTCCCTGGTGGTAAAAAACGGCTCAAAAATGCGAAGCCGCGTCTCCTCATCCATCCCCAGACCGGAATCAGCGATTGCCAGCTCCACATACCGCCCCTCGGGAACGCCATAAGCGTCGGCGGAATCGGCATCGAGCACGACATTGCGGGATGCAAGACGCATATCCCCCCCTCCGGGCATCGCCTGCCAGGCGTTGAGGTAGAGGTTTACCAGCATCTGCTCCATCTGGCTCGGGTCCGCTTCGACAGCTCGGAGTTCCGCATCGAGATCTTCGTGAATGCTCACCTCTTTCCTCGTCCGTCCGAAGGTGGCGGCGGTCCTTCTGACCAGGTCATTCAGGTCGAGCACCTTCACCTCGTACTTGCCGCCCCGGGCAAAACCGAGAAGCTGCCGCGTGAGGCCCACGCCGCTCTCTACCCGCTCCTCGATCATTTTGAGATATTCATAGTGAGGATCATCGCTGCCGCTGTCCATCAGCATCAGGGAGGTGTAGCCCAGGATGACCGAGAGCAGGTTGTTGAAATCATGAGCGATCCCCCCGGCGAGGGTTCCCACGGCCTCCATCTTCTGTGCATGGAGCAGCTGTCGCTCCAGGTCCTTGCGCTCCGATATGTCGGTAACCACGGCGATGACATTCTCCCTGCCACCGAGGGAGAGTTTACGCAGGCGCACCTGCATGGGAAACTCGCTGCCGTCCTTCCTTTTTCCCACCCACTCGAAATCATCATACCCCTGCTCGTAAGCCCTGATCACCCGGCCCAGCGCCATATCCTGGGTATATTCCTCACGGCTTAAATCGGAGATGGACAGTGAAAGTATATCCTCCCGCGTATAACCGAAGATCTCCACCCCCTTGCGGTTGGCGTCGACGATCCTGCCGTCGGGATCATGGACGAAGACGGCGTCAGGGATGGCGTCATAAAGGGTTTCCAGGCGCCCCGTGTAGGCCATCAGATCCCGGCGGGATGCCTGGAGATTTTCCGTCATCCGGTTAAAAGACCTTCCCAGCTCACCGATCTCGTCCTCGGAATTCGACGTTATGCGCTGCTCCAGATCCCCATGAGCCACGCGCCGCGCCAGTGCGGTGAGTTCTCCCACCGGGCGGGCGATGTTCCTGGCCAGGAAAAAAGCGGCCACCATGGCGATCCCGCCAACACAGAAAAACAGGAGAACAGTCAGAAGCACCTGATTGCGCCAGGTGGAAAGGAAACGGCTGTAGGGCTGGGCAAAGATGACCCTCCAGGGGCGCGACTTCATAGGAACCACGGCGCAGAGCATGTCCTCATCGGACCCGGGATAGAGCCGCGCCGTAAAGAAGGGCTGCCCGGGATCTTCCCTCAGGCCGTCATATAATTCCGGAAGGGTTTCCCCTTTCCCTGGAGTAAGGGAATACTTTCCTTCGGCGGAGCGCTGCTGTGCTCTGTCCCGGGAGAGGTCGCGGGGAGGCTTGTAGATCATGTTCCGGTCATGACTGTCCGCTACCCTGACGGCGTCTTTGTCCACGATGACGGCCACGGACCCCGGTCCCAGGAGACCCTCCTTCTCGAAGACCAGCTTCTGCACGGCATTGGCGTTGTAGCGTATCCGGATGCTCCCTATGATGTTCCCCCGGGCGTCACGAACCGGGCTGCTGAAGCAGAGTGAGGGCATCCCGCTGGCTTTGGAAAGAACAAGGGGGGAGAGTACCGGCAGACCCGTCTTTACGGACTCATCGAAGAGGGCTTTTTCGAAGACATCCATATCCGATGAGGGATGAGTATCCAGCAACCGCTCTCCCCGCCGGCCGAAGACCGCATAGGAGGAGATGTTGACATGGTCCCTCCTCTGGAAGGAATTAAGGACGCGGATCACCCGGGCCTCCAGGGCGCTTCCCCTTCTTATATCCGGCGACGTCTCGAGGTATTCGATGATGGTCGGGTCCAGCGACTGGGTTCGGATGGTGTTGAGATTGTCCAGCATGAAGGAATCCACGGCGTCCGCCGTCTGTACCGCCGCCCCCCGCAATGCCGTCTTTGCCGTCCCGATCAGCCCGTCGTAGGCCATGCGCAGGTTCAGCACGGCACTCATCACCAGGGTGATCATGGTAACCGCCAGGAAAGCAACTATCAGCTTGGACCGAAGGAGAAGAGGAGGCATGGCATACACCTATTGCAAAAAGCCCGGCATGAGAATCCTTTCGATGTCCGGAGCTGTGGTGGCATCCCCCACGCTGATGAAAAATTCCACCTGTTTCCTGGCCGTAAAATAGACAGAATCATAGGACGAGCCCTTGCGAAAGGTTCGGAGATTGTCCGCCCGGTAAAAGATCCGGCAGCCGGAGGAGGAGACCTCCTCCTCCTTCAACCCCGTAACCCTGGCGATAATCGTCCGGGCTTTATCAGGATGATCGCGCCAGTATTCCTGGGCCTCAAACCAGGCGCGGA
>CALCJG010000472.1 GCA_937967705.1 uncultured Spirochaetia bacterium | reverse complement strand
CCCGTACCCATCAGCTCACCGAGATTCTCCGGTCCCAGGCCGCCGATGCAGACCGTCGGCAGCGGGATCGATGCAATAAGACGTCGGGCCGCATCAAATCCCATCCCCGGCATGAGTTCCCCCGCCTTGGTGCGGGTATCGCAGACCGGACCCACCGCCAGATAATCGGGCCCCTCCTTCAGGGCCTGTTCCGCCTCTTCCTGGGAATGAGTCGAGATCCCTATGATCCGGCCCGGGGAGAGCAAACGCCGGGTCTCTCCGATGGGGAGGTCCCCCTGCCCCAGGTGCACTCCGTCGGCCCACGCCAGCTCGGCGATGTCAGGATAATCGTTGACGATGAAGAGAGCATCGTACTCCCTGCAGAGTAGGGCCAGTTGCCTGGCCTCCTCCAGCACCCTGCCCCGGGAAGCCTTCTTCATGCGGAGCTGTATCACCGCTGCTCCCCCCCGAAGCATGGCCTCCGCCGTCCGAAGAAATTCCCCGTCCGGAACGAAGGTTTCATCCAGGATCACGTAGAGAGCCCCTTCCAGTCGCTGGGTCCTGTCCCTGCGGTTAAGCCGGGTAACAAGCTCCTTTTCCTGGGAGTAGAGAGCAAAGCGGATACCCTGGAAAGGGTTATCCCCGGAAGGAAGGAGCAGCTTGACGAATTCCTCCAGGGTTCTGAGGGATTCCATTGTTCTGTGAAGATTTTTGCGGAGAAGTTCCTGCAGTGAGCGGGTTTTCTTCTCCGATGGCAGATCATGGAATTTGATGGGATCGCCCTCGACATCCCGTCCCGCAAGGAGCGATTCGGCAGGAAAGCATTTGAGAGCGGCAGCCAGTTGATGCCGGAGGGATTTCAGAGTCAGGGCGTGGGTCTCGTCTTTGAGCACGAAGCGGAGGGTGTTCTCACAGACCCGCAGGCCTTCCATTGCCCGGTTGGCGCTGGCGTCGATGACGCCGTATAACGACCTGTCCATCCCGAGCCGTCAACCGCCGCCGACAAAGCGTACGATCTCGAGGGTGTCACCCTCCTGCAGGATTTCCTCCTTGAACCGGTCCCGGTGAACGACTTCCCCGTTCTTCTCGATCACGATCTTGGTTGGCTGTAGCTTATACTGCTCCACCAGATCCTGAAGGGTTTTTTTATAGAATACTATTTCATTGCCGTTCACTTTAATCTTCATTCCTGCAACTCCATTCATATAAAAGGATGGCGGGAAGAACGATGGCCGCCGTTTCCGCACGCATCTGGGTAATCCCGAAGTTCAGATCCGTCCAGCCGTGCCTCCTCGCCTCGGCGATCTCCCCGGGAGAAAACCCCCCTTCCGGACCGATGAGGAGAAATATTTCACCGGCTGAATCCACTCCTCTCAGGTAATCCCGCAGTTGGAGGGAATTCTCCGAGGGGTGGGCCAGAATCTTCGGTTCCTCCCCTGCAGCGGTTAGAAAATCCCTATAATCCCGCACACGCTCTACCGAAGGGAGATCACAACGCAGGGACTGCTTGGCCGCTTCCAGGGCTATACGCGCCCATCGATCCCCTTTCCGATCCTCCTTGTCATCGATGACGGGAACAGTCCTTTCGGTAAGCAGGGGTACGATTCTGGACACTCCGACCTCGACAGACTTCTGAATGGCCAGATCCATTTTTTTGCCCTTGAGAACAGCCAGCCCCAGTGTAACAGGAACAGGTGTACGACACCCATCGTATTTGTCAATGATTTCCGCAATCACCATTTCCCGGGACACCTCCAGCACCCTTCCCCGGGCCACGGACCCGTCCGGAAGTTTCATACTCAAACGATCCCCGACTTTAACCCGCCGGACATGTACGAGGTGATGAAAGTCATCCCCCCGGAGGGAACAGATTCGGCCGTCAATATCCGCTTCTTTAGGGAAAAAACGGGGCATTATGGTTTCGTTCCGAGACTCTGATGCATGAATATCTTTTTATCGAAGGAGACGTTTTCCTCCAGGGTGTGATAATTCAGGATGGTAATCGTCCCCTTTCTTACATCCAGCATCTCATAACGGATGGGGAACTTTTTCTTCCCCTTTTCCATGGTCTGGGAGATGGAGAGGGTCTTGAAAATGACCATGTCGTTGTCGTGATAATCGATCTTGAGGGGAATGTAATCCTTCTTGTGTACATAGAGGGTGAGCATGCCGTAATTTCCACCTTTGAATATAGGGAGGAGTGTCAGGCGGTAGCACTCCAACCCGTTGATAAGGGCATCCCCGGTGATTTTGCCTGTAAAATTGCTCTGCAGGTCTGCGTTGGAAAAATCGATGTAGAAGAAATTCGTAGAAAGCACAGAGTCGTATCTGTCCACACCCAGCTTATGGAAGAGCTTGACCGAAAGAATGTTGTAAACCCAGATATCCTCCCCCCGGAAGTTAAACAAGACCTTTATCTGGTCACCCCGATCATCGGTGCTAAAGGTGAAGAGATAATCGGCATCGGAGATGAAACCTGTGAGATTGACGGCATTGGTACGCCCGTTGGGGAGGATATGGACCATCTTGCCCCGTAAAAGGCCCTTGGGATAATCCAGAACGCGATCCACCCGCGCCAGTATTTCCTGGGCCGTCAACTCAACCTTGCGGTCTCCCTGGGCGTTCAGGGATATCCCGGGAAGGAGAACGAGGAAGGCCATCAGCATCCCCGCCAGGCATCGTCCGGTCTTTCCCCTGTCCGTTCCATTTCTCCTGATCGTTGCCAATATTTTCCTCTGCTTCCCCCTTACCAAATCACCGCAGGGGTCGGGCTGTACCGAAACACCAGACCGTTTTACTGACCTTTCTTAAGATCATAAATCTCGTGCTGGGCGTACTTGTTGTCCGGATCAAGGCTTAAGGACTTCTCGAAACATCTCAAGGCGTCATCCTCGGCGCCCTTCTTCTTGTAGGCCAGACCAGCGGCGAAGTAAGCGTTTGTAAAATTGGGGTCAATCTTTGTAGCCTGCTCCAGATACTCAATCGCATTCTTATAGTCCATCATCTGATAGAATGCCGCTCCGCCGATGTAATAGGCAAACTTGTTCCTCTTGTCTTTTTCCACATACTTCTGAATGTATTCGACCGTCTTACCGTAATTGTTGACGCGGAAATAGTACTTGGACAGATTGTAGAGGATCTTGGTGTTGCCCGGATAGAGGGACAGACCCCGTTCCAGATGTTCTATGGCTTCATAGAATTTCTGCTGATCCACAAGCTTCTTGGCGCTCCGGATGATGTCCACCGCCTCGTCGCGGGCCAGCTCGATGACAACGAGGGTGATGTCATCCTCCACCGAGGCGTTGCCGATGAAGCGCTGAACGTCCTCCACAATGTAACTTGTGAAATCCTCCAGGGGCAGGTGCCTGTTTTTCAGCACCAGTTCCTCGAAACGCTCATTGGAGTATTCCTCGCGGTTGGCGTTGGTCGCTTCCGGGATTCCATCGGTGTAGAGAATCAGCTTGTCACCGTAGTTCATCCGGGCCGCCTGCTCGTCGTACGTATCGTTGGCCTCCTCGATGGCACCGATGAAGAGACCGTTGGTATCCAGCAGCTCAACGGTTCCCTCCTCCGTGTGTACCAGAATCGCCTTCCGGTGGCTCGCATTGGCGTAAGTAATGTTATACTCGTCATCAATGGTAATGAAGAAAGCCGTGAGATAATCCTGCGTCTTCACATGCTCCAGGATGTTTTTGTTGACGTCCTGGAATATTCGTCGCGGGGAATCGTATTTCATACAGGCATTCCCGAAGGCGATCTTGGCCATCGTGGTCACCAGGGCAGCGGGTATACCGTGACCGGAAACGTCCGCCACAAGTATGCCCAGCTTGTTGTCCTTCAGCTGATAAACGTCATAGAAGTCCCCACCGATCTTCTCCATGGCGATGTAGCGGACGGAGAACTTGACCTCGAGCCACTCGTCTATATGCCCCGGAAGGATGCTCCTCTGGATGATACTGGCCATGTCCAGCTGCTTTTGTATCAGCTCATCCCGCTCCTTGAGGTCCGCCAGAACGTTCTGCAGTTCGTTTGTCCTCTGTTCCACCATCGTCTCGAGGTTTTTGCGGTGACCGTCGATCTCCTTATTCATCTCCAGTACAGCGTACTCTATGGAGGAAAACTCGCCCTCCAGGGAATGCAAACGGAAACTGGCATCCCCCCCGGCGGATATCTCCAGGGCCACACGGTCCATCTCCCGGAGGATACGGAGAATGGAGTTGGTATTGATGACCATGAGGAAGAAGGCCGCCAGAATAGATATCACTATGTAGATCACGATGGTCGTCAGATCAGACTGATTGTAGAAGAGGCTCTTCTGGACAAGGGCGGCGAATGTCAACAGGGAGATGACCATGAGTATGATAAAGAAGCTGAATTTGATCCTAAGATTGAAGAGGACCCGGGGCTTCTGATCGATCCCCCTTTTCCTCAGTTCGTTGTAACAGCTGGCCCGGTCCCGGTTCGTCAGCATCTCTGTGAGCAGATAGGTGGACATGGTGTAGAGTATGACCACGATGATCACGGCAATGGACACCATCTTGGCCCCTATCTGTATTCGCTGATAAGTAACGAGCCCGCGGTTGTGGAAATCCATAAAAATCAGGACAATTTCGCACAACCCCACAAGGGCGGCAAAGAAACCTGCTGAGAGGGCATTGGTCAGAGGCAGATCGGAAAAACCGCGATACAGATCCTGCAGATCCTCATTGCTTATGTTGGGATTAAGCCGGTTTCCGTAAAAGTTATTATTGATGAGCCGGAAGGGACGGAAAAAGGCAGGGATTTTAATGGGAGTAAAAAGTCCGAATTCAACATAATGCAGAAACGTGGGAATAAAAACCGCCAGCGGGAGCCATTTAATTATAGCCGATGATATCAGCTCATAATCCGTCAGAAGAAAAGAGGAGGCCAGATAGTAGCCGAAGACGGCGCCCATCCATCCCCCGGGGATTGTGAGAAATACTACAGCGAAGGTATAAGATATCTTTTTGGCCAGAAAATGAAAGAATTTCATCTAAAGCACCCTATTATTAGAGGATTTTCGGTACCCGTGTTCCCGTATCCGGCTTGGCATCTCCATCTGCCCATATATCCATTATGATGCCTATTGTATTGTTGCGGAACAGGAATAGTCAAATACTTTTTTCCACTTATCCACACATGTGGATAAGTCTGTGCACATTTGTTACTTTATTACTCAAATGAAACCAATAACTGTTGTTTTCCATCAGTCAAAAAATCTTTCCAGAATGGTGGGGTCTTTTACACAACGAAACCCCGCCGAGCTGTCCTTGTAGAGATTGGGATACCCTCCGACGTTTCGGCAGGAACTGCGCACACGGAACCGGCTGCTGTACCAGCCCCCGCCCCGAACCACTTTGACCTGCCGGCCGTATTTTTTATGGGGATAGGGATTGCCCGGGTAGGCCCGATACCAGTCGGAGGTCCACTCCAGGGCATTGCCTGCCATGTTGACCGCCCCGTAGGGGGAATCCCCCAGTTTATCGAAGGAATAGACCGGCAGCAATCCCTTCTCATACTGGCTTCCAAATTCGATCCCCATCCGGGCGTCTTTCCAGAAATCCTCGGAGTTCAGCAGACGCGGATCAAAGCGATTTCCCCAGGGATAGGTGCGCGGCCGCCGGACAACGCTGTAACTCTCATCGGCGTTTTTCATCATCTCCAGTCCCGTTCCCCGGGCGGCCTTTTCCCACTCCCTCTCGGTGGGGAGCCGTTTGCCTGCCCATTTCGCGAACGCCTGAGCCTCATAGAAGGTTACCAGGACGGGAAGGTCATCGTCCTTTTCCGTTCCCTGCCAGGATCTCGGCAGCCGGGCCCCTGTCTTTTTTGCGAACTCGAGGTAATTGCTGTTGGAGACCTCATATTTATCGATGTAATAGTCCTTGACATCTATGATCTGCTCGGGATACTCATCCCTCTCGCCTTCATTGCTCCCAAAGACGAATTTGCCCGCCGGCACAAGAACCATGGGACGGTTATCCGCAGGTGTAACGATGGCGGTCTTATATTTGACGATCTCCCGCTTTTTGACCTCGGCGAAATCCCGCTTAAATTTGTCTTTACTTTTCCTCAAAGCCACATCGCTCCCCGCCTGGATCAAACCCCGGTATTCCTCTTTTTGCAGGGTGAGATTGCCGATGACCTGGAACTTCTGCCCTTTCCTCCTGGGAAACCGGCTGATGCTCAAGACTCGAACCGAGCCGATAATCTGATGATCCCTGACAACGAGATAGACTTCCTTTTCCGGTTTATTATCAAAGAGCAACGTGACGATATCGTCCCTCCGTACCGATTCCACCCGGGCTTTAATCTCGAACTCCTCTGAAGGGAGCAGAAGTGCGGGGATTCCGAAGAGCATAAACCCCATCAACAGGGCCAGGATCCCCTTATGGATGTTTCGTTTCATGATTACCTCCTCTTCAGACCTGCAGAATCTCCCGGGTAGGCCAGACCAGGCAGGTCAGCTTGCCCCCGTAGACCGCGCCGGTATCTATGCCGATGAGCCGATGTCTATCATCGATGAAAACCTTTCCCCACTTCCCGTGCAGATAATGTGTCGGCGTGTGACCGAAGATCACGGTTTTTTCCCAGACCCTCTCTGAGCGGAAAAAGGCGTCTCGTATCCAGAAGCAATCCCTCTCGTACTGTTCCTCGAAACCGGCTACGGAGGGTCGGAAACCGGCATGAACAGCCACGAAATCCCCGGTTTCATAATACGTCCTCAGGTTATCCAGAAAGACCCCGTGATTATAGGGAAGCTTGAAATTCTTCCGGTGTTTAATATAGCTCCGAATGGTAGCCTCGCCCCCGTTTACAATAAAGTTACCCGAACTGTCCCTCCCGTTGAGATAATCCTGAAGCATCACCTCATGATTGCCTCTCAGGAATATGGAAGGATGGCGGGCGGATAGGGCTATGAGAAAATCAAGAACCTCATAGGACTGCGGCCCCCGGTCGATATAATCCCCCAGAAAAAGGAGCTGATCCTCATCCGTCAGTCTCTCCTTCAAACCGTTCCAGAGCCGGTAGAGCCGTTCAAAACAGCCGTGTATATCACCAAAGATATAGTACATTTTGTCGCTTCCCTATCCGCAAACGAAGGATTTTCCCTGCTTCCAGGAAAAATCATCAGCGCCCTTAGAAAGTTATCCCCGGTTTCAACAACCCGACGGGAAACCCTGACATTATTACATCTCTGTAAAATAACCCCTTTATTACCGCATCATGATAAAAAAACCCTTTTCCCTGCTCAAATATCCAGTATTATTGGTTTCATTGCCGATAATAAATGAGAGTGAAATATTTTTAACAATTTAGTAATTTTTTCTTGACAGTGCTATTATATATTTCAGAACCTGTTCAACGGTTTCTTCATAAAAAATCTTCCTATTCAACGGCTGCCCGGATAACCGTGGCAGCCTTTCTTTTCTATATATTATTCATCGCCAGGGAAAATGTAAAACATTAACGGAAAAGAGGCTCCCCATGCGCTCCCTGATACCGGCACTTTACCTGCTCTTTGCCCTCTACCACGTCTTCCTCCATCAATACCTCTCCCCGCATTTTCAACAGCCCCTGAATTACCGGGAACTTAAGAAGACCGGGGATAACTACGACCGCTCCCTGAAACGCCCCCCGAATCGCCGTATCCCGCCAGTACTCCTGATGGTTATCGACGGCGGTACAACCCGGCATTTAAATGATCAAAACATCGCCCCGCACCTTTACGCCCGATGGCAAAAGGGCGGGATTCGCATGGAAAACGCCCGGTCTTTCATGCCCTCAGTAACTGCACCCAACATCTTCGGCATTCTTTCGGGAGCCCCGCCCTTTCTCAGCGGCGTTACGGGCAATCATCGCCGCTTTCCGGCCTGCCAGCAATCCCCCACTCTTCTGGACATTATGCAGGCCCGGGGGATATCTTATCGCCTGATCGGATTCCCCTGGTACCGTGAGATGTTTCCCGGCGGTAATGCGTTCCATAGGACGGTAGAAAGACAGGGACCGGACAGCGCCGAAGCCGCCGAAAATCTCATGAAACTGATCCAGATCGCCGATCTGCCCCCCTTTACCCTGATACACTTTACAGCCACGGATATGGCCGCACATGCGAGCGGAGAAACCGGGGAACACTACATTAAAACCATCCGGGAGATCGACCGGCTGATAGGAACGATAGGGGAATCCCTGGAGCGACTTTATCCGGAAGCCATTAACATTGTCACTTCGGACCAC
>CALCJG010000471.1 GCA_937967705.1 uncultured Spirochaetia bacterium | reverse complement strand
TAATATCGGTTCTAAGCTTAACTGAGTGTCCTGATTTTCGGGGGAAATCCAGAGAGGCTCTGACCCTTTGACAACTTAACCGACAGTTGATTTAATTCCTGCTCGATGGTTGTGACGCTGGTATCGTTTAGTATTTCAATGCCCTGCTCTAAAAGTTTGGCGGTTATCTTTTCTCTTATTTCAGTATCCATGGCAATGGCGACGGACTCGGCTTTTTCTATGATTGTTATACTAATGCCCCGTTTGCTCAAGGCTTCAGCCATCTCAAGTCCAATGAAACCTCCCCCTATCAAGAGGCAGCTTTTTGGGTAATGCTCCTCGATAAAGCTTTTGATTGTAATGCCATCCTCAAGGTTTCTGAGTGTAAACACATGGGGTAAAAGCGTTCCATCTATTGGGGGTATAAAGGCTCTGGCCCCAGTGGCCAATACCAATTTGTCATAATGGATTATGCGTTCTTTATCTCTTTCCCTGATCAGAGTTTCTTTTTTGTGAAAGTCAATCGCTGTCGCTTCTGCCATCGTTGTTATGCTAATATGACGCTTGTTGATGAAATCATCCTTGTTTATTGCGATGAGACGTCCCACTTCTCTGATATGACCACCGATAAAATACGGCATACCGCAGGCGGCGTAGGAAACATGGTCACTTTTCTCCAATACACCAATGGTAATATCATTATTGACACGTCGTGCCTGTGATGCGGCGCTCATTCCAGCTGCTACACCTCCAATGATAAGGAGATTGTAATGTTCCATGTCTATTCACCCGATAATGGATTTTTTAACGTGTGAAAACAATAGTAAAGATTTTGTATAATTCAATCGGTTTTCTAAAAAAACTTTACTATCACAAACCCCGTACGTACTGAAAGGCTTATATCTGTTTCAGATAAATCAAGGCTGATTTTCTGCGGGATGCTTGTGCTATTCTGGAGTATATCTCTATTGTAATTGATTTGTGTTGATAGTGAAATTCTGAGTTTTTGAGTTGCAAAGCAATCTGCTCCTGCAGAAATCATATAATGTCTGGTTTCTTTCTTTATCATATCCAGGTTGCTGTAGTCATGAGATTTATCAGTATATGACGTATGCTGATATGAGCTTCCTAGATTTAGAATGATATCGTGAGATATGGACAACCGCATGCCTGCAGCCATGGAATATGTGTTTTTATTAACGATTTTACGTTCATGAGAACGGAGTTCATTGTTTTCCGCCGTCAGAGTACTCTTGTTATATGTTGAAGGGAGATGAAGACCGACTTCTACGCCGATGCCCAGAAGGCTGTTGATGTCCAAGAACATGCCAGCATGGACATAAGGAGGTTTGGTCATCTTTCCCGATAATGAAGTTTGACCGGACTGGTCATAGCTGTTCGAAGGCAACAGAATATCCTGATACTTCATCTCCTTTTGTTCCTTTGACCAGGAAAAAGAGCCTATCCCTAAAATCAGACCCACCTGGAGGGTGTACGAATTCCATAGTAATCCCATAGACGGTTCCAGGTTGAATTCAGCGAGGAGGGTTTTCTCATTTTCCTTGGACAGCAGGCCTGAATTTGTCGAATTCTGGCTCTCATTTCTCCTCATATTGGATTTCCTTGATACCGCAGCCGTCTTAAAGCCGAGGGTCAGAGCGTCTGAGATGTTAAAACCGGCTGATGGGGTCAGAGCATAGACAATATCCTCATCACGATAGTCCAAAACGATCGTTTTGACAGAAGACCCCGTAACAACCTCCACCCGGATCTCCTTCCGTGATCTGTTGTAGCCCTGAAAATATCCCAGGGCCAGAGCCACTGTCTCAGTTGGTTTTACGGCAATGGCTATTGCCCCCTCAAAAGCTCTGGCGGGAGATAGGGATATCTGACAATCCTGGGAGATCGTCGTCTCACCCTCGTAGAGGGCGTCGACGGATCCGTCTGCCCTGGGGATCTCTTTTATGAGGGAAGCGGTTTCCAGGCCGATTGCGGCATTGCCCTTTAAACGTGTAAGCAGGGCCGGATTGCGAAAGACATCAAAGGGTCCGTTGTCTGCAACGGTTGATATGCCGCCAAGATAGTGGCCTGAATCGGTGGCGAATGCGGAAAATGTCTGAACGACTGCCAGGAGTGTCCACAATATTATGAGGAAACGGTATTTCACAGGACCCTCTCATGGTCTTCGTCGATAAGAAACGGTCTCACAGCCTCTACCTATCACCGGGATTATGAGGCAGATATGTCCAGCACGCCCCCCTTCCAGTCGAGGCGGATGTCGGCATTCTTGCCTCCTCCGGCATAGAGATGCTTTACCAGGGGCGCCAGTATCATTTTCTCGAAGGTCCTGAGGAGATTGCGGGCTCCCTGTTCGGAGCTGTAGCCTTCCGCTATGATATGTTCTATGAGGGTATCGCTAAAATGCAGAAGGACTCCTTCCCGGGAAAATCTTTCCTCCGCGGCGGTGATGATGTTGCTGACCAGGATGTTCCTCACGTCCTCCCTTCCGAGGGACCGGAAGAGGATGATCTCATCGATGCGGTTGAGAAACTCCCGGGGGAAGTGGCGCGATAATTCCTCCACTACCCGGTCAGAGTTGTTTCGGCCTCCTTCCATCTGGAAGAAGCCCAGAGGGAGATTTTGCCTTGTCATGATATTGCTCGTCATGATGATGGTGATGTCAGAGAAATAGATTTTTCTCCCTTTGGTGTCTGTGATCCGTCCCTCCTCAAAGACCTGCAGAAAGAGCCGGATGACGCTCTGGTCCGCTTTTTCAATCTCGTCCAGGAGCAGAATGGAAGTGGGATTTTCCTCGATGACTGCCGAGAGTGGAGTGGCTGTTTCAAAGCCCACATATCCGGGAGGGGCGCCTATGAGTTTAGAGACGCTGAATGGTTCGCTGTACTCGCTCATGTCAAGTTGGATGAGATATTTCTCGCTGCCGTAGAGTTGCCGGGTCAGTGACTTGGCGAGGAAGGTTTTTCCAACGCCGGTTGGGCCTGTCAGTAAAAAAACACCGTCCGGCCTCTCGGGCCGCAGGTCAAGGCGGCGCTTGGTGATGCGGAGGATATTGCAGACAGCGTCGATGGCGCTGTCCTGACCGAAGATCTCCTTCTTAAGTGATTCCTCCAGGTGAGCCAGTTTGCTGATTTCGTCCTCATCATCCTCGACGAACTGAACCCCTGCCGTCTCGGCAATCATCTGACGAATGTCTTCCGAACTGATGGTCCTGCGACCCTTCAGGGAACAGCGGGAGGCCAGCTTCTCAAAAATATCGATGGCCTTGTCGGGAAAGTAGCGTTTCTTGAGATGCCGGCTGCAGAGTCGGACGATCTCGTCTATGTTGTCCTTGGTGGTTTCCGTAATGTAGTACTCATTCGCCTTGGGAAGCGTGTTACAGAGGATTTCGCAGGTGGCCTCGGGAGAGAGCTCGTCGATCATGACGGGATAGAATCTCCGCTCAAGGGCGGGATCGCTTTCTATGTAGCGGCGGTATTCTCCGGTCGTGGTGGCGCCTATACAGGTGATATCGCCGTTCTGGAGGGCCGGCTTCAGCATCTGGGCGATATCGAGGTTGCTGTCCTCCACCCGCCCCGCCCCTATAATGGTGTGCAGTTCGTCAATGAACAGGATGATGTCGGGATTGTTCCTGGCGTCATCCAGTATCTTCTTGATCTTGATCTCGAAATCCCCCCGGTACTTGGTACCAGCGATGAGAAATCCCGTATTGATCTCGATGATCTCCTTTTTTTTAAAATTCTCCGGGACCTTCCCCTCGGCGATCCTTTTGGCGATCCCCTCAACGATGGCGGTTTTACCCGTTCCCGGGTGACCGATGATGAGAGGATTGTTCTTGAATCTCTTGTGCAGGATCTCGAGGATGGTCTCTATCTCCCGGTCCCGCCCGATTACCTCGTTCAACCGGCCGGCCTTTGCCAACTCATTCAGGTTGCGTCCTATCTTCTTGATGAAGGACTCGGGACTCTCACCCCCCGCATCGGTCTTACCGGCCGAGGCGCCCTGATTGTCTTTCAGCTCGCCCAAGTCCTTCATTTTGTCCTTGATTTTCCGCAGGGCAGTCAGGGGGAGTTCGTAATTGGGATCCACTGTGAGTGATTTCTCATAAAAGTGCCTGGCCGTTTCGTTGTCGCTGTCCAGCTCGGCAATCAGCCCCATGTTGTAGAGGGCGTATTTGTTCTGAGGGTCTGCGGCCAGGGCCTTCTGATAGTAATCCCGCGCCTTGTCATACTCGCTGTCGTCGTAATAGTAGTTCCCCATCTCGTTGAGCGCCAGGGAGTAATCGGGTTTCAGTTCCAGGGATTTTTGCAGCAGCTCAAAAACCTTCTCCCGGTTTTTCCTCTCCTTTTCGATGAGCATCAGATTGTAATAGACGTAATGCAGAGTGGGGTTCAGGGCCTGCACCCGGCTATAGCATTTTTCCGCTTCCTCGTATTCCCGCTGATCATAATAAAGATTACCCAGCTGATTGATGGCATCGGTGTATTGTGGGTCCAGCTGAATGGCCTTTTCCATGTTCTCCCTGGCCTTTTCGTAATCCCCGAGGTTTTTATGGGCCAGCCCCAGGTTATAGTAGGCCCAGACATAGGCTGCATCAGCCTTGATGGCCTTCTCGTAGAATTCTATGGCCTTATGATACTCTTTTTTATCATAAAAGCCGTTGCCCTTTTTATTCAGCTCCTCAGCCGATTCCAGCGGTTTTTTTTCTTTTCCCATATTGCCCCTTGAACGGATGACCCTATTGGTGTAGACTGATAAACCAAGTCTGTATGACAAGACATTGTTATCTGTCGGTCTGTATTTATCATCCGGGAGGAAAATTGTACGGCCTTGAAAAAGATTTCGTCAATAAAAAAAGGGTCCAGAGAGGGTGATGTCCGGCGTCTGGGGGTCCATGTTTCAGCGGCGGGAGGACTGTTTCGCGTTCTGGATCGAATACGGGCGCTGCGAATCAACGCTGCTCAGATATTTCTGAAAAACGCCCGTCAATGGAACATGACCTCTCGGAATCCCGATGATGCCGCCCGGTTCCGGGATGAGGTTGGAGAAATGCGCCTCTACCTGGCGGCCCATGGCGGTTATCTCATCAATCTCTGCGGGGAAGGGGGTATCCTGGAGAAATCGATTAAATCCCTGGGAGAAGAACTATCCCGGGCTGCCCTGCTGGGCATTACCGATTTCGTCATCCATCCCGGAAGCCACGGCGGTAGGGGGGAGATGTCCGCAGCGTCGCATATCGCCTGCTCGCTGGACAGAATCCTGGAAGAGGAGGGGCCTCCTTCCGTCAGGATACTTCTGGAAACGACTGCGGGGCAGGGCAGCTCCTTCGGATACCGCTTTGAACACCTCAGGGATATCCTTGCTGCCTCCCGTTATCCTGGAAGGCTTTCCATATGTCTGGATACCAGCCATGTTTTCGCCGCGGGGTACGATCTCAGCTGTGCGGAGGGGGTCAGAGCCTCCCTGGAAGAGTTTGACCGTATCATCGGGCTGGAACGTCTCAAGATCGGAAGAGCGTCGTGTAGGGAAAGAGTGTAGATCTCGGTGGTCG
>CALCJG010000470.1 GCA_937967705.1 uncultured Spirochaetia bacterium | reverse complement strand
GCTGACGAGAAAAACAAGAAGGATGATTTAGATCTGGATTCCGCCTTTGATGACGATACGGATCTTGATAATCTATTCGATGATGCCCCCCCCCAGAAGGCGGACAAACCGGCATCCCCCGCCAGGTCCGCCCCGGTAAAGGACGCCATCCCCTCAACGCCCCCCCGGAGCGAATCCTCAGGGTCCATCCTGAGCGAGCTGGGGGACGAATTCTCCTTCGATGAGGAAGAAACGTCGGGCTCCGTGGACTTTCCCGAGGAAACGGAGATCCCCGAACGCAATCACCGGGAGGAGACCGGCCAGAGGAGGAGGTCCTTTGCCGATTTCGAACCGGACATGGACGCCCTGCTGATCACCGCCCAGTCCTCCATGATCATCGAGGGGATGACCCTGTACACCAAGAAGGACTTTTCCGCCGGAACCCTGGCCATCTACATCGAGGCCCTGAAGGGGGTGGAGCTCTACATCAAGATACTGGACCGCAATCCCAACAACTACGCCAAGCTGAAGAAGGTCGTGGACTCCGACACGGACTGCCAGGAGGTGGAACGCATCGCCTTCAATCTCTACAAGAAACTCAACATGGAAACGCCCACAACCAATTCCGACAAGATCAGCGCCTTCGAGATACTCAAGTCCCTCATCAACGAGGCGGTCAGCAAGGCCACCATCAGCCATTCCATGAAGCTGGTCAAGAAGTACTACCTCCTCTCCGGGGGGCTGGACGAGATCAAGATCAAGCGCGCCATGATGGCCCATGACCTGGAGTTTAAAAAGGACATCAACTCCATCATTCAGAACATCAAGCTGGCCCTGGATTTCATCAAGAAGGGGAACGTGGAGATCATGAAGGGACTCCGGGGAAGGGACCTCAACAACTACATCACCAGCGCCTCGCTCCTGCTGCACAAGTACTTTTCCCTGACGAACAACGACGAGGCGGCCAAGTTTTACGCCCGTATCCACAATACCTACAAGAACTACCTCATCATCCGGTAGCGCCTTACCGGGTTACAGCAGCGGCTCCACAATCCCGTAGATCACGGCATCCATGATGAAGAGACCCTCATCCGTCAGCCGGTAGAGGGTATCCCCGCGGCGGTTCTCCCGCTCAAGAAACCCCCGGGCCAGGGCTCTTTCCATCCGCTCCCCCACAGAGGCATCGAGGGGAATCCCCAGAACCCGCCGGTACTCCTCCAGGGACATCCCCTCCCGGAGCCGCAGGCTCGTGAAGAGGTACTCCACGGCGGCGGCGGAAAGGGAACGCTCGTCCCGGACCAGGCAGCCGGCGGGATCGGCCAGGTAATCCTCCCAGGAACAGAGATTTCCCCACCGCTCCCCGCGGAAGAAGCTGTGTGCCGACGGCCCGTAACCCAGGTAGGGAAGAAATTTCCAGTACTTCAGGTTATGCCGGCTGCGGTATCCCGGAAGGGCGTAATTGGAGACCTCGTAGTGTTCGTACCCCGCTGAGGTAAACCGTTCCATGGTCTGCGCCAGGGCCTCCCGCTGCCGGTCCAGGGCGCCGCTCCGTCTGTCCAGGGTCCCGGCCAGCGGAGTACCCTCCTCCACGGATAGGAGGTAAGCGGAGATATGCCGCGGCCGGAAGCGGAGCACACCCTGAAGATCCTCTTCCAGTTCCCGGTCGCTCTGTCCCGGCAGCCCGATGATCAGGTCCAGGCAGTGGGTGATACCCGGGACGCCGAAGAACTCCTCCAGCAGCTCCCGGCCGCAGAGAGGCCCGCGGCGCCCGATGCGATCCCGCAGCCGTCCGTTCAGCGTCTGAACCCCCAGCACGATCCGGTTGATCCCGCAGTCCCGGTAGGCCTCGATCCTTTCCCGGGAGCAGTCCTCCGGATTGCATTCGAGGGTGATCTCGCTCTCCCGGTCCAGGTTATAGAGGGACCGCATCTTGATCATCAGGGCATTCAGCTTTTCCGGGGACAGGAGCGAGGGCGTCCCCCCGCCGAAATAGAGGGTGTCGAAGGCAAGCCCCCCGGCCTCACCGCTGCGGGCCTCCATCTCCCGCATGAGGGCCCCGGTATAGGATTCCAGGAGGGGGCTCTCCGGCGCCCCCGGCCCCAGGGGATGGGAATGGAAACCGCAATAGGCGCATCGGGCCCGGCAGAAGGGCACGTGTATATAGAGCCCTCCCTTCACCGGCTGTTACCGGAAGCCCAGGTCCAGGGGAATCTCGGATTTAATGGGAAAGTCTCCCCGCAGGCCCCGGGCCAGGGCCTTCATGGTCGGGCCCGTGTTGGAAAAGGCGTAGATCACCGGCGGCAGGTTCTTCACCTCCGAAAGGGGGAAGGGATTTCCCGTGGAAAGCAGACAGAGGGTGATCCCCTTTTTCCTGGCGTGTTGAACCATTTTCCGCACCACCGGCAGTTTGACGATATCCAAGTGATAGAGAACGATATCGCCGGCATCCCCCTTACGGGAACCCCTAAGACCGTAAAAGCCCTTAACGCTGCCCAGGATTATGCTGCCGAAGGCGGCCTTCATTTCCCGGCGGAGGCGAGCGCTGTGGGAGATCAGGTAGAGGCGACCCTTCCCGCCCCGGAGGGACTGATAGAGTCCGGGGCTCCAGCCCCGGGCGTAGAGGGACTTCCGGGCCAGGCTGTCGCAGATCTCATCGGCCCGGGCCAGGAGTTTCCGCCCCTCCTCCCCCGGAATTCTCTTCTGGTAATTGGCCTTGCCGTGCCGCAGAGTGATGATCCCGTAGCGCAGCTTCACTTCCAGTATTCGCATCACGGACTCATCGATCCGCGCCTCGGTCAAGACGCCCTCACGGACCGCCTGACGGAGAGCCTTCACTATGGACCTGACGCTGGCCCCCCAGGTGCTCAGCAGGATAATGTCCGTGCCCGCCAGGACCGACTGCACCGCGGCGCCGCCGATCCCACCCTTTTTGGGAATCCCCGCCATCTCCATATCGTCGGTGATCACCAGGCCTCCGAATTTCATCTTCGTCCGCAGCAGGTCCGTCAGGAAGAAACGGGAAAGGGTGGCGGGGGTCTTCTCGGAGAGGATTTTGGGAAAGTAGATATGGGCGGACATGATCCCCTCCACGCCGCTCTTCATGGCCTCCCGGAAGGGAAGGAATTCCACGCTCTCCAGCCGCGCCATGTCGTGATGGATCTCCGGGAGGGTCTTGTGGGAGTCCTTGTTGGTGTCGCCATGTCCGGGGAAATGCTTCCCCACGGCCACGCATCCCGACTCCTGAAGCCCCCGTATATAGGCGGCCCCCATGCGGCTGACCAGCTCCGCCGAAGAGCCGAAGGAGCGGTTGTTGATGACGGGGTTATGGGGATTGTTGTTCACGTCCAGCACCGGCGCCAGGTTCATGTTGACCCCCAGCTCCTTCAGCTGCAGTCCCAGGACCCGGGCCATCTCATAGGTGAGGGTTTCGTCCCCTGCAGAGCCCACCGCCATGGCCCCCGGGAAAGGGGTCACCCCCTTTGTGATGCGCACAACGCGCCCCCCCTCCTGGTCTATCGACACGAAGAGGGGCATCCCTCCCTCCGAGACGGCGTACCGCTGCACGTCTTCCAGGAAACGGGCGGTCTTTTCCGCCGAGGCGAGATTGACGCCAAAGAGGAGTATACCCCCGGGCTGGACTTCCCTCAACATCTGCCGGTTGGCCCCGTTCAGGCTCTTGCCGGAGATCCCCGGCATGATCATCTGCCCGATCTTCTGATCCAGGGACATTTTTCCCAGGAGGAGCCGGGCCTCTTCCCGCTGATTTTCCTGGCAGTGGCCTTTCAGACTCAGGATGCTGAGCAAAACGATAAGGGATGCTTTTTTCATCGACAAAACAGGGCCTCGCATTCATAGGGATTGTAGGGATAAACGGCCCGGCGGGGTCCCCCCCCCGGTTCCGGCACACAATCGCCCCTGCACCGTCCGTTCTTCTGAAGTAAGTCCCCCGTACAGGCCTGTCAAGCATTTCCCCCGGTTATGAAAACGCAATTTTCCTTGACAAGCCGGTATTTATCCGTAGGGTATCCGGAGTCGTAAAACAACTACCGATCAAGGAGACAAAAATGTCTAAAAAACTGATTGCCCTCCCCATTCTGCTGGCTTTCGTAGCCTTCGGATGCGGCAAGGCCAACAAATACGCTGACGTCAAGGAAGTCCTGACGGATACCGTCAAAATCCAGGAGACCTATATCTCTGCCATGCAGAAAGCCGCCAATGCCGGCGATGTTATCGCCGCGGTTAAGGGTTTCGGCGAAGGGATGTCCAAGCTGCTTCCCAAGGTAAAGGAACTCGACAAAAAGTATCCCGAACTCAAGGACAAGAAAGATATTCCCGCTGATCTCAAGCCCCTCATGGATCAGATCGAAGCCAACAACAAGAAGCTGGAAGAGGCCGCCAAACCCATCATGGCCAAATACATGAAGGATCCCAACGTCCTCAAAGCCATGGCCGAAATGGGGAAATCCCTCGGCGGCATGGAATAATCTTCCTCAGCCATCGATGTTTCTTCAACTGAAAAGAGCTCCTTCCCGACTGAATTCCGGGGGAGCTCTTTTTCTGTTCCTTTCCCCGATTCCCGCAAAGCGAGGTATGCATGAAGATCTTCCTTAGCCTTTTCAGTATCATCCTCCTGCTGATGCCGTCCGTTACCTCTTTCTCCCAGGAGAAATATCCCGAAGCGGTCAAAGTCCTCAACGACACCATAGGCTTCCAGGAGAAGTTTTTGAAGGTCCTGACGGAGGAGAAAAAGGCCGAAGACGTGGTCAAGGCCCTGGGAACCTTTGCCGACGAACTCGTCTCCCTGCAGCCGAAGATCAAGGAGCTGGACTCCCGTTACCCGGACATGAAGGACCCGGAGAAGCTGCCCGGGGAGATTAAAAAACTCATAGCCAGGATTGAAGAACTGAATAAGCGGCTGAAGAGGGAAACCGGCCGGGTGCTGGAAAAATACAGCAAAGAACCTGCCGTCCGCAAGGCCTTCGAGGATTTCCGGCTCAAGGTCTATCCCCGCCCTTAAACCTCTGAAGCCCCCCTATGCCCTGGTTCTTCCGGGGCTGAATAAGACAAGGTAAAGCAGGAGCCCATAGAGGAGCGAAGCCGCCACGCCGACGCCGAAGAAGAGCTTTCCCATAGGCGCCAGAACGACCACCACGACCCAGTGGAACATGATGACCGGCCTGGAATCGAGGCGCAGGGGGAAATCCTCCCGCCGGATGATCACCAGAAGACCCGCCAGATTCCACCCGTACAGGGCGATGAAGGCATGCAGGGAGAGGATGAACTTGCCCCAGGCCCTGTAATAGCCGGGATCTCCCATGGCCTTTAACAGGATATAGGCGATGCCGGTGAGGGCCGTGAAGAACAGGAAAGTCATTCCCGATGTCAGGAAGGCGTGCTGCTGAACCCGCGAACCGTAACGGAGGAAGAGGAGGAAAATCACCGTTACCGAGCAGGCCAGGAGGGAGGCCGCCAACAGCTGAAATACGAGCATCTCGAAGATGATGAAGAGGAAGAAGACAATGACCCCCAGGTTGACCGCCCAGAAGTTGAGGTCCAAGAGGAGCCTGATCCCCGGCGGCGCCTGATCCTCCATGAAGGAGAACATGACGGACATGGTAATGAGGGAGATGGGAAAGGAAAACCCGAGGAAGAAGACGTCCACGTCCAGCCGTGGATAGTGCAGAGGCCCCCCCCAGTAGTTGTTGTACATCACCAGGCCGGAGATGACAAGACCCGCCGAGAGGCAGAGAAGCGAGGCCTGATGAAAGCGCCGGCTGGTCTTGACCCCCCTGCGGAAAAAATCCCAGGGTAGGAAGGAGAAACGCCGTATCCGCATACTCTCCACGATCAGGGCCAGCACAAAGACCGCCCCCACGGAGAGGCAATAGAGTTTAAAGAAGGTCACCACGGCAAAGAAGAGGGCGATCATCAGATAGGCGACGAGCAGCGGCGAGGTCTTCTTTTCTTCTCTCGTATAGTGGAGGATGACGAATCCCCCGCTGCAGAGGTTGAAGAGGAATACATGCAGGCGCTCGAAATTGTAGGGCATCGCCCCCAGGTGAATCGGCAGAAACCCGAAAAAGAGGGCCGTCGTCATCAGGAGCATCAGCATACCTTTCATTTCCCGTTCCATGAGATCACCCTGCTCCAGGGAAGGCGTACCGTAAAGTGATTTTTCATGACGATCAATAAGAATTTTATTGCAGAATAATCCCGTTTCCCCTATACGGTGTACCCTGTGATTTGATGATGCGGAGGACGAGGGATGAGTATTCTAAGACTGGAAGGGATCAGGCTGGTTCTCGGGGAGAAACCCATTCTCAACAATCTCTCCATGGAATTCTGGGAGGGGCATGTTCACGCCATCGTGGGGCCCAACGGTGCGGGAAAATCGACCCTGGCCTCCACCCTCATGGGTCTCAAGGGGTACAGGGACTTCGAGGGGGACATCCTTCTTGACGACGAGAGCATCAAGACCCTTTCCATCGACGAGCGGGCCCGGAAGGGGATCAGCCTCGGCTGGCAGGAGCCGGCCCGTTTCGAGGGAATCTCCGTGAGGGATTTCCTCCGCGCCTCTTCCGGCAACAAGCCCCTGAAGGAACTGAATGAGGTCCTGGCGCAGGTGGGCCTGGACCCGGAGGAGTATCTCAACCGCAGCGTGGACAAGACCCTCAGCGGCGGGGAGCGGAAGCGCATCGAGCTCGCATCCCTCCTGGTGATGCAGCCCCGCGTGGTGCTCCTGGACGAACCGGATTCCGGCATCGACATCGAAGCGCTGGAGAGGATCTTCGACGCCCTCAGGATCCTCAAGAGCCGGGGTTCCACCATCATACTCATCACCCACAGCCTTGCCGTTTTGAAGCAGGCGGAGCACGCCTTCCTCATGTGCCACGGAGAGATCGTTGACAAGGGCGTCGTGGACAAGATCAGCGGTTATTTCGAAAACAAGTGCATTCCCTGCGCCCATAAAAACATTCCCGGAAGCGAGGTGTAATCCGCCATGAAAGACAAGAGGGAGATTGCCCAGGAGCTCTACAACACCCTGCAGCTGACCGACAACGCCCTTCAGGACAGCCAGACCGCCCATCTCTACGTCAACCACAACATGGTGGTGGGCTCCCACCTCCTGCCGGGTCTGACGGCGGACGTGGAGGAGACGGAAAACGGGATCAGCATGCTCTTCCGGGTTCAGGCGGGCCGCAGGATCGCCAGGCCCGTGCACCTCTGCTTCGGCATGCTCCCGGCGAAGGGTCTTCAGGAGATTCGCCTCAGGGTGGAGATCGAGGAGGAGGCCCACGTGGACGTTCTGGCCCACTGCACCTTTCCCAACGCCGTGGACATCATACACCGGATGGAAGCGGACATCGTCATCGCAGAGAACGCCCAGTACAGCTACACGGAAAGACATGTGCACTGCCCCTCCGGAGGGATACAGGTGGTCCCCCATGCCCGGGTACACATCAAAGAGGGCGCCCGGTTCCGGACGGATTTCGAGCTGATCAAGGGCCGGGTGGGGTCCATAGAGATCGATTATGAATCGACCTGCGAGGCCCGGAGCGTTTTGGAGATGAACGCCCGCATCAACGGCACCGGGAGCGACCTCATAAAGATCCGGGAGACCGGCCATCTCATCGGGGACTCGGCCCGGGGAGTGCTCACCTCCCGAATTGCTCTTAGGGATCAGGCGCGCGCCGAGGTCTACAACAAATTGACCGCATCGGCCCCCTTTGCGGTGGGTCACGTGGACTGCAAGGAGATCGTGCAGGATCAGGGTGTCGCCATTGCGGTGCCCATCGTCGAGGTCAGCCATCCCAAGGCCCATGTAACCCATGAAGCCGCCATCGGGAGCGTGGACGACCGGCAGTTGGAGACCCTCATGTCCCGGGGGCTCAGCGAAGACGAAGCCGTGGAACTGATCATCAAAGGTCTTCTGAAATAAACGCCGTAGTCTCGCGGCCTTCTCCCGCTATTATTTATCTGCTTGCTTTTTCCGGATCGCCATGCACATAATGACGCTCTATGGATGCCGACAAACGATATCAACGCCTTCTGGAGCATATCTCCGAGGCCTTCCTGGAATGTGGTCTGGACGGAAACATCATCCGCTCCAACAGTTCCTTCAAGTGGCTCTTCGGTCTGGACCCCGATTCAAGCAACGGAAAGAACATCAAGGAACTCATCTCAGAAAAAAACGCCTCCGAGCTCTTTTCCGCCTTCGACCGCTCCCTCCGTACCGGCATCCGGGAGATCATAACGGCCTGGGAAATCAGCCTCACCTGCGGAAGGAATATTACCGCCGAGGTAATCCTGGAACCCATTCTTGACGGGAAGGGCCAGCCTGACGGCTTCGATCTCCTGATCAGGGATCTCTCGGAAACGGAACTGATGGTGGAGGCCCTCAAAGAGAGCGAGGAGAAATACCGCTACCTGGTGGAGAGCGCTAACGACTTCATATACCTCAACGACTGGATGGGAAACTTCCGCTTCATGAACTCCGGAGGTCTCAAGCGGCTGGGGTATTCCATGCCGGAGCTGGCCCAGCTTAACTACCTGGACATCATCCCCCAGGATTATCGGGAGAAGGAGTTCAACTACTACCGGGACCAGCTTCTCAATCACATCGAGGAGACCTATCACGAGCTTCCGGTGCAGACGAAAACCGGGGAGATACTCTGGATCGGGCAGACGGTGCGCGCCGTGCAGCGTCAGACCGGCGAGGTGCAGTTTTACTGCGTGGCCCGGGACATAACGGAATTCCGCCGGATGCAGGAAGCCCTGCGGCAGAGCGAGGAAAAGTACCGCACCATCATCGACTCCCTCAAGGAGGGCTACTACGAGGTCGACATACAGGGCAATATCACCTTCATCAACCGGGCGATGACGCAGATATTCGGCTACCCCCTGGACTCACTCCTGGGCCACAATTACCGGGAAATCATGACCGAGGAAAGCGTAGAGAAAATATTCAACACCTTCCGCCGGGTCTTCGTTACCGGCGAACGGGGAGAACTGATCGACTGGGAGATGATTCACAAGGATGGAACCCGCCGGAACGTCGAGGCCTCGGTGGACCTCATTCACGACAGCGCGGGAAAACCCTGCGGTTTCCGGGGCATCCTCCGGGATATTACCGACCGGAAACGGGCGGAAGCGGCGTTGCGGGAAAATGAACGGAAATACCGGGAGCTGGTGGACAACCTCCCGGAGATCGTATTTGAGCTTGATTCTTCAGGCAATCTTACCTACTGCAACCGTCGGGTTACGGAGCTTATGGGCTACACCCTGGAGGAGATGATCGGAAAAAGCGCCCTGGATCTTGTGGAATCTGCCGACCGGGATAGAGCCCTGAGGGGACTGAACAACACCCTCTCGGGCTATTCTTATTCCGGGAAGGAATACACCTTCAAGGGCAAGGAGCGGGACATCCCCGTCATCCTCTACACCAACCCCATCATTGAAAATGGTGTAACGACGGGGATGCGCGGCATAGCCGTGGATATTACAAAGGTGATAGAGGCGGAACAGCAGGTCTACCGCCTCACCTTCTACGACACCCTGACCTCCCTTCCCAACCGGGATCTCTTTAAGAACAAGCTGCAGACGGAAATCATGAAATCCCAGCGATTTGCCGTCATGAGCATCGGGCTGGACAAGTTCAAGGGGATCAACGACATGTACGGCAACACCGTGGGTGACAAGCTCCTGCAGGAGGTCGCCGAAAGACTGAAGAACGTCTACTTCAAAAAGGACATGGCCTCCCGTTTCGACGGGGACAAGTTCATGCTCCTCCTGGCCTCCATAGGGGACACCAGCGATTCCATCAACGTGGACGACATCGACAAGATCGTCAACAAGACGCGCCGTATCTTCAGCAACTTATTCCGTATAGACAACAACGAGATCGAGAT
>CALCJG010000469.1 GCA_937967705.1 uncultured Spirochaetia bacterium | reverse complement strand
CTGACTAAAAAACTCATAATAATCTGGTGATTGCATCGCTTGCTCCTCACATTGATAGTTTAACCATGCCGTTCCGGGAGATACTCCTGACAGCTGTAAGGAATCTCCCTTTGCCAGCGAACCTACTTCATCTCTATGCCCAGTCTTTTCAGGGTTCTGGGTTTGGGTATCCCGTTTTTGTCGTAACCGCGGGCTTTATAGTACTTGTCCAGCATTTTGTCCAGAGGCACTCCCCGCTGCTTGGGATCGCACTTCCTTCCCTCGTAGAGCAGCCTGCCGGGAAGAGTATCGTCCTTGCGGGAAATCCCCTCCCGGGTGTTCATCCAGCGCTCCAGCACATGGATGCGCTCACCGGTCTTCTTAAAGTTCAGCATTCCCTTCCTTATACCGGTAATACTGGACCAGATCTTGGGCCAGAGGCTGATATCCATAACGGACAGGGCAACCGGAGTGAGATTCTGCGTCAGGAGCTTGAGCATCGGGATCGGTGTATACTTGACCAGCGGGGGCTCCAGGAAGACTGCAAAGGCGGTGAAATGGCAGATATGCAGAGAATTCACAGCGGCGTAGACGTTCTCAAAAAACTTCACCATGGTATGTTTACCCCGCTTGGCATAGGGACTGGCCATATCGAAGAAAGACTCCAGGGTAAACAGCGATGTGGAGAGATGGCAGGCGCCCCGGTTGGCAACGGCATAAGAAAGACCATGCCCGAAACAGCCTCGGGGATCGTAAGCGGCCATTTCCATTCCCTTAACCTGTATGGCAAATTCCTCTCCGCCGTATCTTTTCGAGAGCCACCGCGAGCCCATGGCCAGATCGCGCCCGATCCCCTTCATATGGGCGATGTCCAAGAGCGTCTGGGACACACCTTCAGGGGAGCCGAATTTCAGACCGGTCTGAATGAGTCCCCTTTCCGTAGCCTCCATCGTCCAGGCAAGGGTGCCCGCCGTGGAAATGGTGTCCATACCCATATCGGTGCATATGTCATTCCATTCGGATATGATTACAGGATCGAAAATCTCCAGATTGGACCCCATAAGCCCGATAGTCTCGTACTCCGGAACGGAACGCATCTTTCCTCCGAAATTGCCCTTGTGGCCGCAGAGGATCGAGCAGGGTTTGCAGGTGTGGAACTTTGTGTCATACCGTTCTTTAATGGTTTCGCCGGATATCTTATGGGCCTCCCCGTGGGATCCCCCAGAAAAGTTGCGCACGGGAAGAATCCAGGCGGCGTTAGCCAGGTTTACGTTGGCGTTTGTGCCGAAATCCCGGTAAGAGCCGGAGGTAATGCTGTTCGCCTGTATATACTGATTGAGTTTCTTGCGGGCCTTCTCGAACTTGGCCTGATTTTTCGGAACGATCTTGTATTCCTTGCCTCTGGCCACGATCCCCTTGAGGTTCTTGGAGCCCATGACAGCCCCCATGCCCCCCCTTCCCAGGAAGCGGTGTCCCGAGCAGATGTTGGCAAAGCGCACCAGGTTTTCCCCTGCGGGTCCAATCACCACGGCGCCGCTGCCCTCTTTCTCCAGAGAGGTCTGGGCCTTCTGTGTGTCCTGTCCCCAAAGCTTCTTGGCGTCCCTGAACTCCACGCCCTTAGCATCGACATATAAATAGGTAGGGGTTTTGGCTATCCCCTTGATGATCAGCCCGTCCCATCCGGAGGTCTTGAGAGCCATGCCGAAAGGCCCCCCGCAGGATGCGGTCACCATGATCCCCGTAAGGGGGGATTTTGTTACTGCCTCGAACCGTCCGGAACAGGGTGCCCCCGTTCCCATGAGCACCCCCATCATGAAGGCGATGTGATTCTCCTCTCCCAGCGGATCCACCCCGGGCTGCATACGGTCGTACAGGAGTTTGAGCCCCAGGCCTTTACCTCCGAGATACAGTTCCCGGTCTTTAGGGTCGATCTCGGAGACTGAAAACGTTTTACTGCTCAAATCAACTTCAAGGATCTTGTTGCTGCTGCCGACTATCTCTTGCATCCCTCTTCTCCTTGTTTATTTTATCATCCTGCCAGGATTGTTCATAAACTAAAACGGGGTTACACAAAAAACCGAATAACTACTGAGTATACATAATTATCAAATATTGTTATATGTTTGAACAGCACTATACCGGATGTAGAAAATAATTTCAATCAGTTTTTCCTGAAAAGTCCGGACGAAGCGGTAAAGCTCCTATCTAACCGCCCCCCCCCCCCCGGCCTGAAGAATCTTCCTACAGTCATTCCGTATACAACCTGGGTTTACCTGCCCAGGGGGGTCATGAAAATCCTGAATATAATAATCCGGGAATCAGGTATTAATAATCATAAACCGTCCGATCAGTCGACCGGAATTATAAATCCGAACCGGATTATTTACAAAATTACTGAGGAAACGGGTCTTTGCGGTATTGCTGGGGCGTTTTGCCGGTGTTACGGGAAAAGGCCTCATAAAAGGAAGATTTGGAGTTAAAACCCACCGAATAGGCGATGGAAAGAACGGAACGGGCCGGTTCCTCTATGAGCATACGCTTCGCATCACTGATCCGGTATTGGTTGATAAAGGAATTGAAGTTCGTGGAGAGTCTTTCATTCAAAAGTTGGGACAACTGATGCGGGGTAATCTGAAGTTCTTTCGCAATGGATTTAAGTGATATCTCTTCCAGGGCATAGAGTTTCTTCTCCTCCATGAGGTCGAAAAGCCTGCGGCAGAGGGTTTCAATCTCCAGCCCGGCCAGCTGGGAATTGAGATACCGCTTCTTACCCGCTTCTACGATCAGGAGCTGCAGAAAGCGGGGATGCCGCTGGCCCGTAAGGTACACCCCCACGATGATGAGGGCAATATAGACGGCCCCGCCACGGAGGACTTTCAGGGAATTGAGTATATAACCGGCAGAAAGCAGAAGTACGGCCGTTATGGAGAGCACATCATAGATAAGGGTGATGTCAAGAATGTCGTTTCGCTCCCGCAAATCCCACACGGAAAGGAGTTTTCGGAACAAAAACCCCAGATAGATGATGATCTGGACAGCTGCTGTTACATAGGCAACCTTGAAGACAATGGCCCGGGGTGTATTGACCCCCTCCAGGATATCCCGGATAAGACTCTGGCTTGCCTCGTCCGAAAGAGAGAAATAATAGGCATCCATGAGGAATGCTCCGGCTGTAGGGAGCAGCAGGAGAAAGATGCGGGCCGGAAGACGCTCCTCGGAAAAAACTACCAGATGATAGGCGAAATAGAGCAGAGGGCTCACGATAAAAACACAGGTCAAATGCAGCAGTAAAAGCCGGGGATGACCCGGCACCAAACCTCCGGATATAAATCCCAGTTGAAAAACCAGAAGCCCCAGGAACAGGAAGAGGGCCGAAAGATTGACATTCTCCATCCGCACCCCTTTAACAAAGAGCTGCCCGGCAGAAAAGAGGACCGAAAGTCCCCCTGCAAAGAAGATGAAGAATGTAGCAAAATCCTGAATCATGGCGTATTAAGGCTTTCCCCTGAATGCAAAGCTACACAGGGGGCTTTTTTTTTCAAGCCGGAAAAGGATATCCTGTCGCTACTTTGCAGGGGATACAGCGCTACGATGTCACTATGGGGAAAGTGGCTCCCGCCTCACGAAAGACGGCCACATGGGCGTCGGGCCCGATCTTCTTAACCGCTTGATCGATGACCCCCTGAGGATCATGGGAGGCGACGAAAAAGCCGAGCTTCTTGACCTCGATGTCCGTGACGGTGGGAACGTAGAAGAAGAGATCGTAGGCCCGGATGAGCTGCATGGAGTAGTAGACCAGAAACTTCTCCTCCACATTGAGCCCTTTCTTCACCTTCTCCAGAAACCAGTAAACCCTGGAGGGGCCCAGGAGCCGGAGGATCGTCTTTACCATCCAGAGGGGTTTGTAATCCTCCGAAGGGGTAATATCGTCCAGGCCCCGCTCGGCGCGCAAAAATCCCATGACCGCACCGCCGGGCCTAAGGGCCGGCAGGGAATTGCCGACCCCCTTCATGCTCTGCTTGAAGTTGATATCCATGGGAAATGAGTTGACTATGATCCCGTCCATCTGCCTGTCGAGACGGAGTCCCGAAATCCGGTTGTTCAGTTTGACCGCCTCGCGATGGCAGCTGATGGGGTTGCCGGCAAAGGCCCCCACTATGTTCTTGTCGTGATCGATCACGACATTGAGACAGAAGATGGGTGCCTCGATCATCCCCTTCACCTCTTCGAGTTCCTGGCGGAAGGGGTTTTTTTCCGGGGGTATGCCCGCAGCGCTGAACATGTAGGGCGCTTTCGCGATGATGCTGTGATGCGCTCCGATGGTCTCCGCAGAGGCCAGCCCCGGAAGAATGTTCTTCATACCGCCCCCGAAACCCGCCCAGAGATGAGGTTCCACAAGGCCTATGGTGATGATGAAGTCCGCCTCCGAAATCAGCCTGTTCAGGACCACCCGGGTGCCCCGGGAGGTTTCCCCCACGAACTGCAGCTTGACCACGTCGAAGGGATAGTGATTGTCCCAGTTGATGCGGTCCAGGTTCTTCTCGCCGATCTTTTCCGCCATCTCCTCCCGGCTCATGGGGGTGTGAATGCCCAGGGCCGGCACGACGGTGATGTTGTCGAAATTGGCCCCGGCCTTCTTGAGATCCTGCAGAAGGAGATGAAAGAATTTATGCACCGGGGTGGGGCGGGTTATGTCATCCACGATGATGAGTATGCGTTTGGCCCGAAACTTGATTTCCGTCAAAGCGCGGGCGCCCAGGGGTTTGTCCAGAGCCCCGCGGACAATCTGCAGCTCGGCACTCTTATCCTGCGGTGCCCCCGCCCTTCCCTCCCTCTCGGGAAAATGAAGCGTCCAGGAATCCGGCACCTCCACCGTCAGATGATCGCTTCCCCAGGGCAGTTGAACCTGCATAAAGTACCTCACAGATTTGATATGCAGGAATTATAGAGCATAACAGCGCTCCCTGTCCATCCCTTTTTCGGTTCTGGAGGATTTTTTCCGTCCAGTAATCCTTTTTTTTACAACTCGGAATTCCCTCCAGCTTCAACTGATGGGAATCCGGAAAGAGATGTCCGCTGATTCCAACATTATTTCATTGACAAGACCCATAGAAGGATGTATATCTGAACCGGAGCCCAGAAAGTATCCAGGGTGGCGGCTTGGCCGCAAAGGCAGCATCGATCTTATACAACGTCATGAAAAAAGCAGAGAACATTGTCAACGGCAGTAACTATGTCATACGCAATCTGCAGCCTTCCGATTACCTCTCGCTCCTGACAATGTACAGGGATTTTCAGCCCAAAAACTACACCATGGGCCTTCCTCCGACGGCGGACACCCTGCGCGTTCAATGGCTGAGGAATCTTCTGCACGAAAAACTGAACCTCGTTGCCCTCTGCGGTAACCGGATCATAGGTCACGCCTCCCTCATTGAAATCCCCAAGACCGATTTATGCGAGTATATCGTTTTCGTTCATCAGGACTACCGGGGCCTGGGTATTGGGAGGAAGCTCACGGAAGAAACCTGCCGCCAGGCATCTATGCTTGGAAAGAAAAAGATATGGCTCATGGTGGAAAGCAGCAATCAGGCGGCTGTTCGCATCTATTTACACATGGGTTTCCGGATCAAAAAGGTCTACGGTGAGGTCTACGAGATGATCCTGGAACAGGATTGATTCTTCCGTATCAACAAAGCTCACTTCCGATGACGAGTGTATTATTTTTTTTTGGAAAATATCATAAAACCGATAATACTATATAAAAAGTCGTTGCAATTCCCCTGGCAGGGATTGAAATAGCCATACACATTACACTGCTTC
>CALCJG010000468.1 GCA_937967705.1 uncultured Spirochaetia bacterium | reverse complement strand
AGGGAGAGCTCAAGGAGGGGTCCGTCAACAAAGAGGTTCTTGACCAGGCGCGAAAACTCTACGTCTTCGATAATCCCCTGCTTTCAACCCTGGACGGATGGGAGAAGGGCATGGAGAAGACCCTCGGACTTGCGGGGGCCGAGGCCCCCGGGGTGATGACGAGGCTGGGCTGCCGAATCGCCGTCCCGGCCGTCAAATTCTTCAAGATCGCCATCGGCTATTATGAATGGATGAAGCGCTTCCTCTGCCTGGATCTGGGAAAATCCTGGAAGGACCAGCGGCCGGTCAAGACCCGCATCGCGGAGGCCCTTCCCGTGACGCTGGCTCTCAATCTCATAACCATCGCCCTCATCTACCTCATCTCCATACCCATAGGGATTGTCTCCGCGGTGCGGAAGGACAGCCTGCTGGACCGGGGGACCAGCCTCATCCTCTTCGTCCTCTATTCGCTGCCCACCTTCTGGATTGGCCTCCTCCTTCTCATGATCTTCAGCGGGGGGGAGTATCTCAACCTCTTTCCGCTTGAGGGGATCATTTCCGACTGGGCGGAAAATCTCGGTTTCTGGGGGAGACTTGTCAACGTTCTCTGGCATCTGGTGCTGCCCGTGGTGACGCTGACCTACGGCAGCTTCGCCTTCCTCTCCCGTTATACCCGGGCCAACATGCTGGAGGTGATCAACCAGCAGTATATCACCACCGCCCGGGCCAAGGGACTTTCCGAGAAGACGGTCATCTTTAAGCATGCCTTCCGCAACTCCCTGGTGCCCCTGGTGACGCTTATGGCCACGCTTCTGCCGGGGCTCCTGGGGGGGAGCGTTATTGTCGAGTCCATCTTCTCCATCCCGGGCATGGGCATGCTGGCCTTCGAGGCCATTCTCTCCCGGGATATACCGGTCATCATGGCCATAACCTCCATATCCGCCATTCTTACCCTTCTAGGGATTCTGCTGGCCGATCTGCTCTACAGCGTGGTGGATCCCCGGATCAGACTGGAGGCCCGGATATGAGGAAGGAGGGATACTGGCGCAATGTATGGCATGAGTTCAAGAAGAACCGCTTTGCCCTGGGGGGACTGGCCGTGGTGCTGGTGCTCTTCTTCCTCGCCATCTTCGCGCCCCTCATCGCCAACGACAAACCCTACATCTATATCAGCGAAGAGAAGACCTATTTCCCTCTCTTTTTTCATTACCCTGAGCTGGCGGAGAAGGATCTTCGAAAAGAGAGCTTCCGTGGGTTCAAGCTGTTTCCCCCCATCCCTTATTCCTATTCGGAGTATGATCTGGATTCCATCGTGCTGCCTCCCTGCGGACTGCACATCTTCGGTACCGATGAGCAGGGGAGGGACCTGTCCGCGCGGATGATTTACGGGGCTCGGATCTCCATGCTGGTGGGATTCATCGCCGTCTTCATCTATGTTTCCATCGGTATCATCATCGGAGCCGCGGCGGGTTATTTCGGGGGGCGCGTGGACATGCTGATTTCCCGTCTCATCGAGATCATGATGTGTTTTCCCACCTTCTTTCTCATCCTCACCATCCTGGCCCTAGTGGGGCCCAGCCTGACGAGCGTTATGGTGGTGATCGGTCTTACGGGCTGGACGGGGATTGCCCGTATCGTCCGGGGGGAGATATTCAAGGTGAGGGAGATGGATTACATCACGGCGGTCAGGGCGCTGGGGTTGGGGAATTTCCGTATCATCCTGCGTCATATACTTCCCAACGTGATGGCGCCGGTGCTGGTTTCAGCCACCTTCGGAATCGCCTCCACCATACTCATCGAATCCAGCTTGAGTTTCCTGGGTTTCGGTGTTCAGCCGCCCACGCCCAGCTGGGGTGATATCCTTTCGCAGTCCCGCGATTTCATCGACTTCGCCTGGTGGCTTACCCTGATACCGGGATTCGCGATCTTCATAACCATCACCGCCTACAATCTTGTAGGTGAGGGTTTTCAGGACGCCATAGATCCGAAATCACTGAAGAGGTAGCGACATGAGCGATGTCTATTTTGCCGATCTAAAATCGAGCAGCCAGGACAATGTTTTCAGCAAGATCCGTAAGATATTCCTCCGGGCAGGTTACGGGGAGATCGTACAGTCGAAGGACCTGGTGGCCATCAAGACCCATTTCGGAGAATATGGGAACCTCGCGTATGTTCCGGCGCCGGTCATCAAGGTCTTTGCGGACCTGGTGAGGGAACGGGCCGCGGAGCCTTTCGTTACCGACACCAACACGCTGTACCGCGGCAACCGCAGCGATGGGGTGCATCATCTCCGCAACGCCTTCAGCAACGGTTTCCTGATGGAATCGGCGGGGGCGCCGGTGGTGATAGCCGATGGGATCAGGGGCAATGATTTCAGGACCATTCCCTTCAAGGGGAAACATTACAGCGAGCTGAAGGTGGCTTCGGCCATCCATGACGCCGATGCGGTCATTACCGTGTCCCACGTAAAGGGGCACGAGCTTTACGGTTTCGGCGGGGCCCTGAAGAACATCTGCATGGGCTTTGTCCCTCCCTCAGGCAAGCAGACTATACATTCCGAGCTGAAACCCAGGGTTAAGGAGTCCGTCTGCACCGCCTGCGGGGCCTGCATCAAAAAATGCCCGGCGGATGCCATCTCCTTCAATGAAAGGAAAAAGGCCTGGATCGACCAGTCCCGCTGCGTGGGGTGCGGGGAGTGCGTGGTGATCTGTCCCTATGACGCCATCCCGGTCAACTGGAAGACGGATTACAAACCCCTGCATGAACGCTCTGCGGAATATGTAAAGGGCATACTGGACACCAAACAGGGGAAATGGATCTTCTTCAATTTCCTGATGAACATCTCCCCCCAGTGCGACTGTTATTTCTGGAACGATGTACCCATTGTGCCCAATCTGGGCATTCTCGCCTCCACTGATCCTGTCAGCCTTGACCGGGCTTCCGCAGACCTGATCAACGGGGCCGCCCCGCTGCCCGGTTCCGCTCTGGACGGAAAGTCCGGAGGCCGGGACAACCTCTCCTCCCTTTATCCGCTGGACTGGAAATATTTTCTTGACTATTGTGAGATATTGAAGATTGGTGAAACCCGGTATAATCTCATTGCGCTATGATTTTTTTGATCTTGACAGTACGCCGAAGCTGTACTATTATGAAGACGGAGGATTGAAATGAAAAGTCATCATGACTTTCCTAATCTAAATCCTAAAGCACCCGATGGCGTCAAACCCACTGGTCAGCCCTACAGGGTTCTCGTTGTGGAGGATAAGGATTTTCACAGGAAGCAGATCGTTCAGATCCTTGAGTCGGAGGGTTATAAAATCATGGCTGCGGTCTCCAACGGGCAGGAGGCATTGAAGTTCTACCAGAACAACGCCAATGATATTGATCTCATCACAACCGATCTGGATATGCCGGTACTGGACGGTTATGCCCTCCTCTTTGAGCTCAGTCAGGGCAAGCTGAAAGCCAAAATCGTCTTCATCAGCGATGAGACCACGAAAGGCGTGCTGGGTGATCTGCTGAAAATGGGCGCTTCAGATTTCATTCTGAAACCGATTCAAAGGGGACGTATTCTTGAGCGCATAAAAATGGCCCTGGCCCGGGACAAGTAGCCTTTGAGTATGAGACAGGCCTTTTCTGGACAGACTTAAACCTGGGGATAACGGATGAGCGAAGAACTGGATTCCGCTGTTAGTTCACTCTCGGAACAGACAAAGAAGATCAACATCGCCCTCTACTATGTGAGCGGGGACATGGAAAGGGCCAAGCAGATGGTGGCCGGAACCTATAAGGACATCTATGCCATCAAGGGCGTCTTCCTTTCCACTTCCCTCAACGGGGCCTTCCTCATTTTCTATAATTTCGTCTATCTCAAACTGATAGATATCTACCTGGTCGTGATGCCCTCCTATGCCTCCATGAACATGGATTCCAAGGATACCTGGAAGCTCTTTGAGCGGAGCATCAGCGATTCCCTGAAGGGGGACGATCACGACGATGTCCTGGAGAAAACCCTGCGGGACCGGTTCTATCAGAGTTTCTCCATGATGCTGGTCCGCGAGGTCAACAAGCTGATCGACAAGGGGGACGACATCGCCCTGAACCGCCTCTTTCAGCGCATGATCCAGGACATACTCGGGCTTCAGCGAATAGAGATGGTGGTGGATTATCAGCCCATCTCCTCCCTGGAGATGGAACTCTACTCCATCAGCACGCGTAAGCTCGATCTGAAATCCCTGGGGGATAAAAAACCTGCGGAAAAAGAAGGGGTGAAAATTCCGGAGATTTCCCCGGATTCGGAACCCCAGGTGGGGGTGGACGGCGTCAAGCTCATCCTGAAGTGCAGCCTCATCCTCTCGCCCATCAAGGGCAAGGATATCTCCACCCTCGGCGCGGGGGACCGGGTGAAGATGAGCATCGTGGATGAAAACCCCAAGGCGGTGACTGTCGCGGAGTTCTTCAATGCCTACAAGGACGGGAAGTTCGCTCCCATCATCGGGCGGGTCAAGTCCGTCAAGTTCGTTCCGGGATCGGGGTATGTGATCTATGCCCTCATTGCCAAGGGCATTCTGGCAAAGATCGTGGAAGAGGAGGACAATATAAAGGTGGCCATGGACCCCAACTACTCGTGGTCCAAGGCGGAGGAACCGGAGTCGAAATCCAACCTGCCCATGATTTTAATCCTTCTTGCCGTCGTGGCCATACTGGTCCTGGTGGTCCTGGGACTCATCAAGCTCATCTAAAGGGTTCTGACG
>CALCJG010000467.1 GCA_937967705.1 uncultured Spirochaetia bacterium | reverse complement strand
CAGAAGAAGATACGGCAGGTGGTGCGGGATTTTGACGAATCCGAGATACGGACGGACCGGGAGGAACAGGTCCTTACGCCGGAGCTCATCAAGCAGCATGCCGGGCTGGATCTATGGGGGATACAGGTTTCCCCGGACTTCGGGGGGGCGGGACTGGACACCGTGAGCTATGCCCTGGCCATCGAGGAGCTCTCCCGGGTTTCCGCCAGCGTGGGACTGGCCGTGACGGTGCACAACTCCGTGGGGGCCTATCCCGTGGAGAAATTCGGCAGCCCGGAACAGAGGGAGCGGCTGCTGCGCCCCCTGGCGCGGGGGGAGAAGATCGGCGCCTTCTGCCTCACGGAGCCCAATGCCGGCTCCGACGCATCCAACATCGAAACCACCGCCCGGAAAGACGCCGCGGGCAGCTACATCATAAACGGACAAAAGGCCTATGTGACCAACGGCGGGATCACCGGAATCTCCCTCATTTTCGTGAAGACCGATCCCCGGGACAAGAAGAGGGGGATGAGCGTGCTCATCACCACCGACGAGATGCCCGGCTTCTCGCGCGGGGGCCTGGAAGACCTCTGCGGGATGCGGGGCAATCCGGTCTGCTCCCTCTTCTTTGAGGACACGCCGGTGGGTCCCGAAAATCTCCTGGGGCGGGAGGGGGACGGCTTCCTCATCGCCATGGCGGCCCTCGATGCGGGACGCATCGGGATCGGGGCCCAGGCGGTGGGGATCGCCCAGGCCGCGCTGGAGGCCTCGGTCCGGTATTCCCGGGAGCGGGTTCAGTTCGGCAAGCCCCTGGCGGCCCAGCAGATGGTGCAGTCCTATTTGGCCGATATGGCCACGGACATAGAAGCCGCCCGCATGCTGGTCTTCCGGGCCGCGAGCCTCAAGGACGCAGGAAAATCCTTCAGCAAGCACGCCGCCATGGCCAAGCATTTCGCCAGCCGCGCCGCAATGGACATCACCGTCAAGGCCATACAGATCCACGGGGCCTACGGTTACTCAAAGGCCTACAGCGTAGAACGCTATTTCCGCGACGCCAAGGTGACGGAGATCTACGAGGGCGCCAATGAGGTGCAGAAACTTGTGGTGGCCCGCTCTGTGCTCGAGCAGGGCGACAGGATGGATCCGTGAGAATCGCGGTCTGTATCAAACAGGTGCCGCTGGGACCCGTCTCCTTCGACCGTGAGCGGAAGGTGCTCCGCCGGGAGGAGGGGGGCGGCGCCATAAACCCCAATGACCGCGTGGCCCTGAAGCGTGCCCTGGAGCTCGCGAAACCCGGCGACGGGGTGACCGCCCTTTCCATGGGGCCTCCCGGGGCGGAGGATTCCCTCCGTGAGGCGCTGGCCCTGGGAGTGGATCGGGCCGTGCTTCTCAGCGACCGGCGCATGGCGGAGGCCGACACCCTGGCCACGGCTTACACGCTTTCCCGGGGCATCGCCCGTCTGGGGGGAGCGGACCTCATCCTCTGCGGCTCCCGCACACTGGATTCGGAAACGGGCCATGTGGGACCCCAGCTGGCGGAGTTTCTGGGCCTGCCCTTCCTATCCTATGTGGGGGATCTCCAGGTGGAGGGAACGACGATCCGGGCCGAGCGAATCGTGGATAACTATATTGAAGAAATCGAGGCCGCGCTTCCCGCGGTGATCTCCATCAGCCATAAAATTTCCGAGAATATCTATCCGTCCCTGGGAGGGCTGAACCGCGCCTTCGAGGGAGGGGAGGTCCTCTGCTGGAACATCGAGGAGATCGGCGCCGATCCCATGCGGACGGGGCTCCCGGGCAGCGGTACGGTGGTGCGGCGTATTCTGGGCCCGGAAAAACAGCGCCAGGCGCTGATCATAAACGACGACGGCACCGAGGAGACGGTCAAGGCCCTCCTGGAGGGACTCAAGGACAGGAACGTCCGCCTCAGGGACAGGGTGATGTCAGGGAGGAAGGGTGAAGGATTCGACCTTTGAGGGCATCTGGATCTTCGGCGATCACAGGAATTACTTCCAGGACCGGGTCACCCTGCAGCTTCTGAGCCGCGCCCGGGAGATGGCGGAAACTCTCAACTGCTACGTGGGCGTCGTGCTCTTCGGTCATGACGTGGACGAGTACGTGATGGAGTACACCGCCCACGGGGCCGACCGCATTTTCCTTGTGGACCATCCCCGGCTGAAGCACTACTCCTCCGATATCTACACGACTCTGCTCACGGAGCTCGTTCGGGAGTACCGCCCTGAGATCCTCCTGGTGTCCGGTTCCGATTTCGGCCGGGAGCTGGCCCCCCGCTTGGCCGCACGGCTCGAGACGGGGCTTTCGGCAGACTGTGTCTCTCTGCAGATAGACGAGGAGGGCAACCTCATACAGATCAGTCCCGCCTATGACGGGAGTGCCCTGGCGGAGATCATCACCCCCCAGCGCCTTCCCCAGATCGCCACCGTGCGGCCCGGCGTCTTCCGGGAGAGAAAGCATGACTATCGGGGGCAGGCGGAGCTGATACGCATCGAGGCCGACGTGGACGCCATGGAGGAGCGGGTGCGCGTTGTTTCCAGCCGCAGGATGGAGCACCGGGAGGAAGGCCTGGAGAAGGCGGAATACATACTCTGCCTCGGGAAGGGATTTAGCCGCAAGGAGAATCTCCGGAAGGCCAGGGAACTGGCCGTTCTCATGGAGGCCGAGATCGGCTGCACGAGGCCGGTCTGTGAATCCGGGCTTCTCCCCCATGAAAAGCTCATAGGCCAGACGGGAAAAACAGTCAAGCCCCGGCTCCTCCTCATTGCCGGCGCCTCCGGTGCGCTGCAGTTTACCGCCGCCATCGGGGGGAGCGACTGCATCGTGGCGGTCAACAAGGACCCCGGCGCCCCGGTCTTCCGGTCCTGCGACATCGGGGTTGTGGGAGACGCCGCCTCCCTCCTGAACCGGCTTACCCGGCATCTCAAGAGCTGATAAACTGCGAGCGTCAATTATGGGAAGGCTTGCGGCTCCTGCGCGCCAGATGAACGAACTGAACGGCGCCGGCCAGCCAGTCGAGGCGCTGCAGGGGTGTGAGATCCTGAAAACAGGTGTGGCCGTCAAAGTCCGCTGCGCTCAGACCCTTCAGCTCCTCCCGGAACTGCATGTATTCGTCCGCCGGGGTATCACCCTTTTTTTCTCTCATTTTCTATCCTCGTCAGTTCCTCAATGTCCCATCGGTCTTTGGACCGGGGAGGGGCAACCGCCTGCTTCATTTTTATCAGATCCGCCGGGCAAGCGACCGGGACGGCCTCTCCCTGAATTTCGACGATGACCGCATTGGGTATCAGGTCCTTGTAGAGGGCCTGGTTTCCCAGGAAGATGTCGATCTGCCTGAAGGGGTTTTCCGTATCCAGGAAGGTAAAGACGAGAGCCCCCTTTTCCTCAATCATGAGCTTTCTCTTTACCGGATCGAGAAGCGATTCCGCCGGTACGGGCACTCGCGGGACGAGGCGCAGCTCTTTCATGATCTGCAGAAGCCTCTTCAGATTATCCTCATCCAGGGAGACAGAAAGATCGATATCCATGGTCATACGCTCCACGCCGTGGAGAACCAGGGCCACGCCGCCGCAGACCAGGTATTTGACCCCCCCGCGGGAGAGGGCCAGGAGAATTTCGATCAGGTGATTCGTCATCGGGTCCCTTTGCAATGGTCTCTGTTCCTTGACCGGAGCCTCTTTCCGTTTCTGCCTTCCGGCAGCGGGGAAATCAGCTCTTGTATAATCATGAACTTAACAGCCCCCTTTGTCAAATTCATTTTGTAAAGGTTGCCACGATCCCGGAGGGGGGCTCTGAATCCTTCAGCCCCGGTGCCGGTTCCGGCTGAGTCCCCGGCAGGGAGAAAATGGACCCCCCCCCCATTTTTTACTGTCTATTACATCCGACCTGTGATATATAAAAGACAGGAGTCATTTCGGGACGAACTCCTGATACTCTATGGGGGCATGCCTGTCATGGATTATGGTATCTTTACCGCCGCTTCCCTGGCCGTTTTTCTCACAATACAGGGGGTGATATGGTGGAAGGGGGTGTCCGTCCGTTCCGCCTTTCTCTTCTGGCCCGTTCTGCTGGCGATACTGACGGGGGGATGGTTCTTTACCGATGAGGCGGGGAAAAACGAGCGTCTCCGCGTGGAGCGTCTGATCGGAGGCCTGGCCCCCACCTACGCCCGGGAGATGGAGCTCCTGGGGCACAGCGATCTCATGAAAAACGGTCTCCTCAATAACAGGATCTATCTGAAAAGCATCGAGGCCGAAAAACGCTGGCTTTCGGTCAATACCGCCGTGGCCGACATCTACACCTGCGGTGTCAACAGGGCCGGGGAGTATTATTTCCTTGTGGATTCCGAGACGGATTACGATAGAAACGGTCGTTACGAGGGGGAACGGGAGATGCGGACCCCGGTCGGGGAACTGTTCCGTACCGCGCCTCCGGAGATTGCCCGGGCCTTCCGAGGGGAGCCCTGTTTTACCAGGGAGATCTATTCCGACCGATGGGGGAGCTGGGTTTCCGCTTTCGTTCCCCTCCATGACTCCCGGGGCCGCGTAGAGGCGGTTCTGGGGGTGGATTATCATGCCGCCAAATGGCTGGAGGCTATTCGGATGGCCAGGCTCAGGACCATCGGTTTCGTGGGTGTGGCCATCGTAACGCTGGCCCTCTTCTTTTCCGTCTTCCTTTTTCTGCAGATCGATATACGTCGCCGGAGCCTTCTGGAGGCGGAACTGGAGGACCGCGTCGCCCGGCGCACCTCCGAGCTGCAGCGTCTGGCGGCCGCCATCGAGAACGCCGCGGAAGAGGTCCTCATCGCCGATTCCGGCGGGGTTCTGCAGTATGTGAATAGCGCCTATGAAAATACCAGCGGGCAGCAGCGGGAGGCGGTAATAGGCCGGCGCTCCCTGATAGGGGAGATGGCGGGCCAGTACGACGAGGGGGAGCGGGAAGCTCTGGACGCGGTGATGTCCGGCAGGGTGGGGACGGGCAGGAGGAAGTACCGGAACCGGGACGGGGAACTATACGATGCCGAGGTGACCGTATCCCCCATCCGGGGAGAGGCCGGCGGCGTGGAGGGATTGGTGGCCCTGCGACGGGATATCACCCTTAACCTGCGGCTCGAGGAGGAGCTGCGTCAGGCGCAGAAGATGGAGGCCATCGGGCTCCTTGCCGGGGGGGTGGCGCACGATTTCAACAATCTGCTCACGGTGATCATCGGCAACACCGGCCTCCTCCTCCGAGGGGCCGATGAAGCCGGACCGGAAACCTCCAAGCTGCATCAGATCGAGAGGGCTGCAAATCAGGCTGCCCTCCTGACGCAGCAGCTCCTGGTCTTCAGCCGCAAGCAGGAGCTCTGGCCCAGGGTGCTGCGGCTCAACGAGATTATCGCTGAATCCCAGCCGCTGCTCGAACGTTTGCTTGGTCCGGAAATCGAGATTGTAACGAACCTGGATGCCGATCAGGACCGCATCAAGGCCGATCCCAGCCAGATCAACCAGGTGCTGCTGAATCTCACCGTCAACGCCCGCGATGCCATGCCTCAGGGAGGTTGTCTCGTTATACAGACGGATTCCCTGGAGCTCGCCGGGGGCGATGCGGCGTCCCATCACGGGCTGAAACCGGGTCCTTATGTAAGGCTTCGAGTTTCCGATAACGGCATAGGGATGGATGACAGGACCAGGGTCCGGATTTTCGATCCCTTCTTTACCACCAAGGAGCGGGGCAAAGGGACCGGGCTGGGGCTTGCGACGACTCACGGTATCGTCAAGCAGAACAAGGGAGCCATCACCGTGGAGAGCGAACCGGGGAAGGGGAGCGTCTTCACGATCTTCCTGCCGCGGATGGATGATGAGACTGAGGACAGGTCGGCCCCGGCAAAGCCCGAGGTGAATCACTGCGGAAGTGAGAAGGTGCTCGTAGTGGAGGATGAAGAAGGGGTCCGGGAGATGATGCTCCATGCTCTGACCGCCGGCGGTTATACGGTTTTCGGGGCGGGGGATGCCGCGGAGGCCATGAAGATATGTCGGGAGAGGCAGGGGGATCTGGATCTGCTCATCGCCGACATCATCCTGCCGGGAGGGATGAACGGAGCGGAGATGGCCCGGTCGGTAACCGCTTCGCTTCCGCAATTGCAAACCCTCTTCGTATCCGGTTACACGGATAACCTGCTGGCGGATCGCGGCATTCTGGGGAAAACCCACCGGTTTCTCCAGAAGCCCTTCACGGGGGAAAAGCTGCTGGAGGCCGTCAGGTCTTCACTGGATTCCAGAAAGAACTGACGGGGCCGCTGATTTACCCCGACCAATCCGGTACAGGGGATTAGACGGTTTCTACAGACGGTACATGATCAGAAGAACGGCTCCCGCCAGGAGAAGATGCATGAGGACCACTGAGCCCGCAGACGTACGCCGGTTCCAGCCGAGCAGGCGAGCCGCCACGAGAAGCGGCAGGATGAGGAGTGTAGATGCCGCTGTATGAAGAAGGGCACCGAGAATGCCCCCGCCGAAAGCCACCGTTATGAAAAACTGCACTGCCTTCCCCAGCCCCGGGAGACCTGATGCCACGGCTAGGCTCCCGGCCAGTATCAGTCCCGCCAGAACCCAGAGCAGGGATGCCGTCAGGCAGCAGAGGAGATGGGTTTTAAAGAACGACTTCAGGGAAACTGGCACGGCAGGGGGGTTCTGTGCCTGGCTGCCTTCAGGAAGCTTGAGGTGCGTCTCGTCATTGTCCGTGGGGATCTGTTGACATCCTGTCATCTGATCGTCTCATGCGCCCTTGCGATGAGCTGTTTCATGGATGCTGAGCCTGCTGCCAGTTCCTCGGCGTTCTGGGCGTTGTGCTGAATGGTTTCGTTCATGACTGACATGGTCCGCGCCACTTCATCCAGCGCCATCTTCTGTTCGTTGATCATCCCTTCAATGTTTTCGATGATCTTCAGGAGGGTCTCCATCTCTCCCCGTATGGAGGCGTTGGTTTCCAGGTCTTCCCGGGTGAGCTGGTTTACCTTGAGGACGTCGTTTCCGAACTCTTCTATCTCCCCGATCATCTCGGTTATGACCCGGGACGTGCCTTCCACACTGCTGCCGATCCCGCTCATCATGTCAGAAAGGGAGGAGAGAAACCCGGATATCTGATTAACGCTCTCCTTGGTGCGGTAGGAGAGCTTGGAGACCTCGTCGGCCACCACGGCAAATCCCCTCCCGGCATTGCCGGCTCGTGCCGCTTCTATGGAGGCGTTAAGGGACAGCAGGCTGATCTGATCGGATATGTCTTCGATAAGAGTCGTCGTCTCGCGCACTCTTTCGAACTGCCTTTCCGATCCCTTGAGGCTGTTCAGAACCCTCTCCAGGGTTTCACGGGCCCTTTCGGTAGTGCTGTCCAGTTTCGTTTTTATCTCCATGGTTATCCGCATCTGATTTTCTACGGATGAAACGATATCATTGAGCGCCATCACTCTGTCCGAGATCGTTTTGATGAGGCTGTTCTGTTCCTTGACTGATTCGGAGATGGCATTGCCCGAAGCGGACAACTCCTCGATGGTGGACGTGGACTCTTCTATTCCCGCGGCTTCGCTTTGGGAAGAACGGGAGAGGGCCCCCGAGGCCTCTTCCACCTGCCGGGACATGCCTACCATACTGGACACGAGTTCCTTGGCAGTCCCCATGACGACGCCAAGCTGTTTGTAGTTCGCATCCAGTTGTGAGGTCTTTTCCTGGGTTTCCCTGAAGGCTTTCATTTCGATGACGAACATGACGTAGTTGAGGATGATGACCATGATGAGGGCAAAGACGAGGTGTACTGCCAGAGAGGCAGGCATGTTGTTTTGCATGACGCCATAATAGACAAGGGCGCCGGTGAATATTGCGATATCAGCAAGAATGACCGGAATAAAATACGAACGTCGGCAAAACCCGAAGGTAAAGGCAATAATCGAAAAGTAGTGTATGGACGAGGATATCACCCGGTAATATTCGCTGTTGAAGTCCGATGTTCCCATTCGGAATAGCTGCCCCAGGGAGAGGGAAATGGCTATGATCAGAGTGGCTATGTCGTACTTTCCCCTGAGGAGAAGAAAAAGGGAAAACATTACGATCATTATATAAACAACCAGGATCAGGGATACCTGAAAGGCAATTTTAGCGGGGGCGGTGATATTGATGGCGGTGATGAACAGTATAAGGGCGGTGATGAAGACCAGGTCAAAATAGGCAAAAACACGGCTTTTCATCTGCAGCCGATAAGGGGCCTCTTTGTAAACTTCGGAAACTTTGCTGATGAGTTTTTTCATCGCTGTGCTCCATGGGGATAGTGTGTAACCTTTCCACATAATGTTATAGGGAAGAGTACCGGTCTTAAAAGGACGATAAACATGTCTGGAATATTTTCAATGATGAGTTCTTAGTTTTCCAATCCTGATGTGTTATCCCAGGGTTGGATGACTATATTCTATCGCTTCCTGTATCATTCAACTAAAAAAACGGAGTGAGGTGGGGGACTTCGGAAAATCACCAAGTCCATGGAAAGATAAGTATCCTTCTCCCGCTGAAAAGGCAGAGACAGAGCTGCGAATAAATCCATTGACAGCTCTTTTGTGTAAATGATAGAGTCGGTCATGGGAGGAAAACACAAATGAACCGCGGAGTGTCCCTATGATAAGGAAGACAATGCACCGGGCTCTCTTTGCGCTCCTGATCTTCATCCTCGCTTCCGGGGCTCTCCCGGCTTCTGGTTCGGGGGAAAAAGCCCGTAATGGGGTATTGGATCTCCGAGGGTATAATCTCTTCGGGGGCGGTATCTTTCCTCTGGACGGTGCGTGGGAGTTTTACTGGAACAGGCTTGTGACTCCGGTGGATATCGCCGGGAAGACAGTCAGACCCGGCGGATTCTATGAGGTTCCCCTCTACTGGACGGATTATCCCGGTCTCTCGCTGCCATCGCGGGGATATGCCACCTACAGGCTCCGGGTACTCAAGGATGAACGGAAGGGCCACTTGGCCCTCATGATCCCAGAGATCTACAGCGAATTTGCCCTCTGGATCAACGGTGTACTCATCGATGCCCACGGGAGCCTTGGGAAGATCCCTCAGCGTTACATCCGTCCCGAAGTCTATGACGCCTATGTCGAGGGACCGGTCATCGAGATCCTCCTGCAGATAAAGAATTATTCCCACGGGAACGCCGGGATCGGCCAGAGCTTTTATCTGGGTTCGCCCGGCGCTGTTTACAAGAAGAACCGTTCCGCTACGGTCCTCGAGATCATCCTCGTGGCGGTCTGTATTTTTGCGGGATTGTATCACACCATCCTTTTCTCTTTCCGAACCCGTGAGAAGGCGCTGCTCTATTTTGGGCTGTTCTGCATCATCATTGCCCTCAGGACCCTCAGCACCGGAACGGCCTTTCTGATGCAGATGCTGCCGGACCTTTCCTTCGGTATCGGTTCCCGCATAGCCACTACGGTGATACCCCTGTCTGTGATATCTTTCATGCTCTTCGTTCACCACTTTTTCGAGGAGGGCATGGGGAGATGGACCCTGAGGGTATTGCTCGTCCTGCACTGGCTCTATTTCCTTATGGTGATAACCTTTCCCACCTTTTATTACGCCACGGCTTTCAGCTATTACCTTCTCATCGTTGTGGCTTCCTGCGTTCCCGTCATGTACACCGCGGTGCGGTCCCTGCGCCGGGGAGACCGCTATGCCCTCATCTTCCTTTCGGGCTTTATCTTCATCTTCGCCGGCGTGATCAACGATACGCTGCATTACAAGCAGATCATCAACACCGGCCATTTTCTTTCCCTCTTCTTCAGCGGATTCATCATCGCCCAGTCGGTGATGCTGGCCATCAAGTTCTCCAATGAGCACCGCAAGGTGGAGGAACTCTCGAGCCGCCTGCAGCTCCTGGACAAACTCAAGGACGACTTCCTGGCCAACACCTCCCATGAACTCCGGACGCCGCTTAACGGAATCATCGGAATCGCCGAATCCCTGATCGACGGGGTTACCGGAAAACTGCCCGATAAAACCGTTGAGAACCTGCGGCTCATCGCCTTCAGCGGGAAGCGCCTGAGCTCCCTGGTGAACGATATCCTGGACTTCTCCCGCATCAAGAACGATCAGATCACCCTGAGAAAAAAACCGACGGATCTCAGGGCCATCACGGACCTGGTGCTCCTCACATCCCGCCATCTCGCCGGGAGCAAACCCCTCACTCTCAACAACGATATCTCCACGGATCTGCCGCCCGTAACCGCCGATGAGAACCGGCTGCAGCAGGTGCTCTATAATCTGGTGGGGAATGCGGTCAAGTTCACTGACTCCGGGGAGATAAGAGTCGGCGCCCGGAGGCTGGGGGACGAGATGATCGAGGTAACCGTGGCGGATACGGGGATCGGCGTGCCCGAGGAGGCCAGGGAAACGATTTTCGAATCCTTCCGCCAGGCGGACGGCTCGATATCCCGCATCTACGGCGGAACCGGCCTGGGACTGGCCATCACGCGGCAGATCGTGGAGCTGCACGGGGGAACCATCTCGGTGGATTCCCGTCCGGGGGAGGGATCCACCTTCCGTTTTACGCTGCCCATCGCGGGGAATGCCGCCGAAACGGGGACGATACAGCCTGCCGGGGAGGGGCTGCTGGCGCGCATAGTCCCTGATGCGCTTTACGGGGATTGTGAAACCATAAAAGAGGAACCGGTAAAGGAAACCCCTGCCGGGAAGGCAGAGGAGGCGTCTCTCATTCTCGTGGTGGATGATGATGAGATCAACCTCGCAGTTCTCTCCAATCATCTTAAGCTTTACGGCTATGCGGTAGCCGCCGCTGCCGGAGGGTACGAGGCCCTGAAAATCGTAGAAGAGCGTTCCCATGAGATTGACCTGGTCCTCCTGGACGTCATGATGCCGCGCATCTCCGGTTACGAGGTGTGCCAGATCATCCGGCAGATGTATTCCTCCACGGACCTGCCGGTGATCATGCTCACGGCCAAGAACCTGGTGGTGGACCTGATCCGGGGGTTGGACAGCGGCGCCAACGATTATCTCGTCAAGCCCTTCGACCGGCGGGAGCTCATCGCCCGAGCCCGCACCCACATATCCCTGAGAAAGGCGGCACAGGACGCCCGAAAACTTGTGGGCATCGAGAGAGAGCTTCGGATTGCCCGGGAGATTCAGTACTCCATCCTTCCGCAGAGCCTCCCGGAGGTGCCCGGCCTGCGCTGTGCGGCGCGGTACATCCCCATGGAATCCGTGGGGGGGGATTTCTACGATCTCCATGTCACCGAAAGTGGCGGGCTGGCCGTCCTGATGACAGACGTGTCCGGGCACGGTATCCCGGCGGCCCTCATTGCATCGATGATCAAGATCGTCTTCGATGTGATGAAGTCCGGTTATTACCGGCATGACGCCATCTTCAAGGAAATCAACCGCATCCTCATGCCCAATCTCAAGAGTCACTTCCTCACGGCCTCGTATCTCTTCTTCGAGCGGGAGGAGGGCCGGATCTATCATTCCAGCGCGGGGCACGTGCCGCTCCTCCTCTACAGGCCCGGGGAGGGGATACGGGAATTCAGTCCCCTCGGCACGATCATTGGGGTGGCGGAGGACGTTGTATGGAGGATGGAAAGGATCGAAGTCCGCGAGGGGGACCGGATCATCCTCTACACCGACGGGATCAGCGAGAGCCTCAGTTCCGATTACGTCAGGGGAAGCATGGAGGTTGAGCCGGCGATGTTCGGGAGCCGGAGGATGGGGGAGGTGATTACGGAAGGAGCAGACCGTCCCGCAGAGGCCTTCGCGGATTTCCTTCTGGAAGAGCTGCGCCGGTGGACGGGAGCGGATGCCTTCGAGGATGATATCACCCTCCTGGTTTTCGACGTCATAGCCATGGGAGCGGTATCATGATACTGCCGGCCGATCGGGGAGAGAGGGGCGATGACTTCAGCCCAGTATGAGATCAGGGATCTGTGCCGGAAGAGCCTGTGCCGTTATACGCTCCAGGCATTTTCTTTCCTCACGCTGCCGGGTGATCCTTCAATACTGGATCTCGGCTGCGGCACCGGCGTTTCCACGCTGACCCTTATGCAAAACTGCAAGGGAACTTTCTGCGCGGTAGACGTGGACCGGGGATGCCTGGAGCGGCTGAAGGCCAGGGCGGAGTTGGCGGGTCTTTTGGGCAGGATAAGGATTATACATGCCTCCGAATTCGAGGCGGTCAGGCCCGAGCCGAAATTCGACGTGGTCCTGGCGGAAGGGCTCCTCAACATGACAGGATTCGAGAAGGGGTTGGGGATGATGCTCTCCTCCGTAAAGGCCGGGGGGTATCTTGTCATCCATGACGAATTGCGGGATGAAGACGGGAAGAGGCGCCTATTCGAAGAACGAGGCCTGGGCCTCCTGGGCCGTATCGAGCTGTCGCCGGAGGTCTGGCGGAAGGAGTATTACGCCTGCCTGGAGAAGGCGGTCCGGGAGAGGCGGGATGAGGACCCCTTCGAGCAGGAGTTGAGGGAGATACGGGACATCAAGGAAAACCCCGGACAGTTCCAGTCCGTTTTTTATATCCTGAAATCTCCGGCCAATCTCAGCGGAGGCTTATCCTAGAAGAAGAGAACCGCGTGGGCATAGGCCCCCCAGAAGGCCTCCATTCGTCCCATGCTCACATCCACTGCCGAACCCGCCGGTATCGTTACGGGGGATCCGTCGCTAAGCCGGTAGTAGGTGAGGTCCCTGTTCATGGTCGTTTCGTTCTTGTAGGAGAAGGAGTAGAATAAACCGGAAGGTATATTGGATAGTATTGCGTCTGTTGGTGATGGGGGCTGTTGAGCAGTCAGGGTTCCCCGGAAAGGGTGCGGTCCTTATGTCAGGCTGACAGGCGGTTCAGTAGTTATGGTTGAAGTTTACGAAGATGCTCCGGTCCTCCCGGCTGAAGCCGACATAGGCGTGGACAATGGTGGCCAGGTTCCAGGCAATCACCAGCCCGCCCCCGAATGAGTTGCGGTAGTATCCCCATGCGGGACTGGTGAAGGGATCGGCGGCGTTGTCGTAAACGTTTCCGGTGTCCACAAATCCCACCAGCTTGAAGGCGAAACGCTCCCCGAAGGGGGTGGTCTCCCAGAACTGCCAGCGAAGCTCCGCGTTACCCAGGGTCATGGTGTTGCCCACGAATCGGTCCTTCTGAAACCCGCGCAGGGTGCGGTTGCCCCCCAGGCCGTTCTGGCGGATCTCCGCGAAGGAGAACTGGTTGAGCTCGTAGAAGGGGATATCCCCCGAAGCATCGGTGTAGGCCGCCCTCAGGGCCACGACCAGTGGCCGGAATATCTGATGATAAAAATGCCCGCAAAGGGTGTGGCGTATGTAGGTGTAGTCCGAGCCGAAACCCCGGCTGCTTCCCTCCAGGGCGTAATCCGCATAGGTGCCGTTCTTGGGATCGGGTTCATAGTCCCGTCTGTCCCAGACCAGCCCCAGCTTGCCGTAATTGGTCCATCCCCCCTCGGAGCCCCTCGGATGGGTGAGATCCAGGAGGGTGGGCTGTGACGCCGTATAACGGGTGCCGCCGGTCTTGAAGGAGCGGTCCTGCCAGGACTCGATCTCCGCACGGCTGATCTGCAGGCCCCCCATGATCTTAATATCCTTCCACAGATCGCGGTAGATGTCGAGAAAATAGCGCGGGATCGTGCGGGTGTATTTGTTGAACTTGTAATTTTCGTGGTCTCCGTTTTTCAGGAAATCGCTTTCGTAGTTGCTGTAGCGCGTATAGCTCCGGCCGTTGATGTCGGTGAGGCGGCTGCGGGTGGAATCGGAGCCCAGGGGGAAGTAGTTGGCGTTCAGGTCCCGGTCGTAGACGAAGGAGGACTTGAGGCGGAACCGGGAACCGGCCAGATAGGGCATGTCAAGGTTCAGCTCGTGATACTGTATGCCCTTGGTCGTGGCGAAGTACTGGGCGTAGAGCTGCATGAAGTAGGGAGCGGTATCGAAGTAGGAGTCCCCCTGCTTGCCGTTGTAGTAGAGAAAGGCGCGTGCCCCGTAGCCGATCCCGTCATCCGTTGTGTAGTTGACCAGGGGCAGACCTGTCATGTACCAACCGTTCTTTTTCTTCCTGAGGTCCTCGTCATTGATGGTTTTCCCCTTTAAGGGCAGGACCGGGATGAGAGCGAGGCAGAGGGAAATGAGAAGGCGCAGGGCGACTCCCCTGTTTGAAGAAATCACCCCTAAGAATGAAAACGTGGATCGTTGATGTTCTGGCCATTTAGTTTTCATACGGTACCTCACGATTTTTTCCGGGATGCGGCGCTTTTCCTCGCGGGTGTCGCGTTTATCAGGCTCTGGCGTATCTCCTCCCGGTAGGGCGGAAGGAGATGGGGCAGAAGGGTGAAAAGATAATGCCGGGCCCCTTCCTCCGCGCTTGCCTCGTCCGGTCCGCCCTCGGCGGTTTTTACAAAGGAAAACCATAAATCTGTTACGATCCAGAGATTGCGGAGCAGGGCCCTCTTCTCCTCAGCGCTTTCCGGCAGATGCAGGATTCCCCCGGCAGCCATGTGATCGTACAGGGCGCTGTGGAGCTTCTGCTTTTCCCTGTAATTCTGCCGGTAGGATTCCCGGAGATTATCGTCCCTGTCCAGGAGCATGGGGAGCTCCGTGTAGAAGAAGCGATAACGGTGCAGGACCCGGAAGGATTCCCGGATGTTCTCAATGATCCGATCCACAGTAATCTTCTGGTCGAAGGAATAGAGCGTGCGGAATTCCCCGCTGATCCTCTGAAAAATCTCCCGGATGATCTCCTCCTTGTTCTTGAAATGGTAATAAAGAGTGCCGGGGCTGATGGACAGCTCTTCTATAATGTGGTTGGTCGTCACGCGGTGGGCGCCGTCCCGGTTGCATAGGGCGATCATGCAGTCCACGATCCGGTCTCTCAGCTTCATACCCGGACTCTTCCGGGGATGCGGCTTTTAAGGATGCGGGTAACGGGCATGCGCAGGCTGACCGGCGACCCGTAGCGGGATACATAACCGGTCCTGATGATGAACTGCAGGGGGCTGCCGGATCCCAGGGAGCCGGCGGAGGATTCCCTCCAGGGGGACTCCTCCAGCATCTGCGTCATCGGGTGAAGGGCCACCCCGCGATCCCTGACCCGGAGGAAGAGGCGCTGAAACCGGCGCCCCGCCTCGATGAGGGAGGCCGCACGGCTGTCGGGGGTCGTCAGGAGTATCCAGCCCCCGCAGTCCCTGGTCTGTTCCCTGACGAGGGAGACGGTTTTTTCGCGGAAACTCTTTCCCAGGACGGATTCCTGATCGAAAAAGGTGCGCACCATCCAGCCCGTAAATCCCCCGATCTCCATGCTCGCCGGAGTGAGGCCGTTGCGGTGTTCTTCCGCCTCGGCGTCGGACCAGCGTATCCAGCGGGCAAGCTCCCTCTGGGCGGGTTCCCGCCAGGCCTGCCGGCGGTTGGCTTCGATGGTGCCTTCCTGCAGGTATTTGCCCTTTGGGGAACCGTTGCTGATATAGTTGATTCCGGGGATATCCCGGAAGAGGGCCTTGAGGTCGGTGCCCTTCAGGTCGCTTTTGGATAACCCGTTGCGCAGGGTCCGCCTGTTTTTGATCGCCTCGAGTATATCCTGTCCGGCGGTTGCCTTATTGCGGCGCAAACGCACCCGGGCTACGGGATTATCCATGCCGCTCCTTGCCAGGGGTTCGATGGAAACCTGATGGCCCAGGACCCGGGATGCCTGGTCCAGGTTTTCCAGAAAGGCCCCCAGGGAGAGAAGTAGCTCCCGGTTTTCCGGGTCCACGTGGGGCAGCCATCGTTCCCGGGACGATCCTATCAGCCATTGACCGGGTCGCTCCACCGTAACGGTCCAGGGCTGGGTGTTGTGGCCGCTGGGGGCGAGAGTGGCGTAGAAGAGCAGCATGTACTCCTCCGGTGTGACGATGTCCGAAGCCGGTACCTTGTCGCCCCGGATATCCTTCCTGGTAATACCGCCGCAGCCCGTTATCTGGCTGAGGCCGGTCAGGGCCGTAAGCGAAATCCCCGCCAGGGCCAGGAATTCTCTCCGTGTGTTTTCCATGCCGTACCCCCCCTTTGGCAGTTGTCTTTAGTGATGAAGGGAATATATCGAATATTTATTCGAAAGTCAAGAAAAAATTCGAATAAATATTCGATACCCTGAAAATAATTGACCCTGCCGGCTGCCCGAAGCCGGGAACAGTCATGGAGTTGGGAAACAGGACGAGAGGGATGCTTGACAATACGTTTCCTCTGTGATATAAACATTCAGCGGAGTTATTATCTTCTCCGCAATCCCGGGGGTTGGTCGCTGTTATGCAGAAAGCCTATTCCATAAAAGACGGTTCCGTAAAGGCAGTACAGGTTGAGAGCAGCGAGGTTCTGGTCTTCGTCAATCCGACCATCGAGGAGAAGGACATACTCATAGGGAATCACAACATCGATTCCCATACCCTTCAGTCCGCGCTTGATCCCGACGAACAATCCCGTCTCGAGTTCGAACCGGATCATGCCGCCATCATTCTCAAGAGGCCTCAGAATTATTCCGGGGGCGAACAGTTTCTCTTCAAGGTATCCTCCCTGGGGCTTTTCCTCTACAGCGACCGCCTCATCGTCGTTATGCTGGAAGAGGTCACTCTCTTCGACGGCAAGATGTTTCTAAGAGTGCATTCCCTCCGGGATCTGGTCCTGAAACTCATACTGCGGACCATCTATCATTACCTGGACCACCTGAAGGTGATCAACATGATTTCCGAATCCCTGGAGCAGAAGATCAACGAGGCGATGAAGAACAAGTATCTCATCAACCTCTTCACGCTGGAAAAGAGCCTGGTCTATTACCTCAATGCCATCAACTCCAATGCTTATGTCATCGAGAGGATCAGGCACAACCGGGACCGCTTCGCTTTTACCGGAGAGAACATGGAGATGATAGATGACATCCTCATTGAGAACACCCAGTGCCAGAAACAGGCGGAAATCTATTCCAACATCCTGGCGGGGCTCATGGATGCCAGGGTCTCGATCGTTAGCAATAATCTCAACATACTGATGAAGACCCTGAATCTCATCACCATCGGAATAATGGTGCCTACTTTTATCGTGAGCGCCTTTTCCATGAATGTGGACATACCCATTCAGGAGCACCCTCTGGCCTTCTGGATCATCATGGGGATGGCCCTCGTTTCAGTTGTCGTCTTCATGATACTCTGGAGATTCAAACGCTGGTGAGTTTGGGCGGCAATCCGTTCCCTTATCCCCGATAAACCTCCCCTTTTTTGGAAACGAATGGTCCCCGTGATATATTCCTTCCTGTGCGGTGCATTTGCCTGAGGGTCCAGAAAACATTCTGTGCATTATAGGGTATTTATGAACATCAAAAATCTTTCACATTCCCAAAAGATATCCCTTCTTGTTG
>CALCJG010000466.1 GCA_937967705.1 uncultured Spirochaetia bacterium | reverse complement strand
AATACGGACGGGCGGACATTCTCGTCAAAGAGGAATCATCCCTCTTCAAGGGACTGGACCCGAAGCAGACCGTCTGGATGAGTCATGGAGACAAGGTCGTCAAGCCGCCGCGGGGATTTTCCGTAGTGGCCGGCTCCGAGAATGCCGAGGTGGCGGCCCTGCAGAACCTCAGTAAGCGCTTCTTCGGCGTGCAGTTCCACCCGGAGGTATATCATACAAAAAACGGCAAGGCCATCCTGAAGAACTTCCTCTTCGAGATATGCGGGCTCAAGGCCACTTGGACGATGAAATCCTTCATCAATTCCTCCGTGGAATCGATCCGCCAGGAAGTCGGAGAAGGAACCGTCCTCCTGGGTCTCTCGGGAGGGGTCGATTCCTCCGTGACCGCCGTCCTTCTTCAGAAGGCCATCGGAGACCGCCTCTACTGCGTCTTCGTCAACAACGGCGTACTCCGCAAAAACGAGCACCTGAAGGTTATCGAGCGATTCAAGAAACACCTCAAACTCAATCTTATATACGTGGACGCATCCAAACGGTTTCTTTCAAAACTCAAGGGGGTTGACAACCCGGAACGGAAGCGGAAAATCATCGGGCGGGAATTCGTGCAGGTCTTCATGGAGGAGGCAAAAAAGATCGGAAAGTTCGACTATCTGGCCCAGGGGACCCTCTATCCCGACGTCATCGAATCCGTCTCGACCAAGGGCCCTTCGGACACTATCAAGAGTCATCACAACCGTGTCCCGGAAATATTACGGCTCATAAAGTCCGGGAGGGTGATAGAGCCCCTAAAGGAGCTCTTCAAGGACGAGGTGCGCCAGCTGGGCCTCGAACTCGGCATGCCGGAAGAGCTGATCTTCCGCCATCCCTTCCCCGGACCGGGATTGGCCATTCGAATCATCGGCGAGGTAACGCCGAAGAGGATATCCATCCTGCAGGAAGCCGATGACATTCTCATCGAAGAGATAAAGATCGCCGGGCTCTATAATCAGCTCTGGCAGATCTTTGCTGTTTTCCTGCCGGTCAAATCCGTCGGGGTCATGGGGGATAACCGGACCTACGAGAACGTCATCGCCATCCGGGGGGTCACCTCGGTTGATGCGATGACGGCCGACTGGGCGTATCTCCCCGAAACCGTCCTGAAGAGAATCTCCAACCGCATCATCAATGAGGTGAAGGGAGTCAACCGGGTGGTCTATGACATCTCCTCCAAACCCCCGAGCACCATCGAATGGGAGTGATTTCCCGGACGAGACCTGTTAACAATCGAAGCGGTTAAAAAGCTTGACTGAGAGGGCGGTTTCATGGTATAGGAGTTCTGATGAGAACTCTTCGGAAAACCCCCCATTCCGTTCCGATCTCCCCTCATCCCTTGAGTAACGGGAGAATCCCCCCCGGTTCAGCGGGCAGGCGTTTTTTTTCCACCCTGACGGTTTTGACCCTTTTATCCTGTTTTTTACTCCTTCCCATCACCGACACATCTCTTTTTTCCGGTAGTACGGAAGACGAACCCAAAACCATCAGCTTTTTCTGCCCCGTCAAAGATGATCCCTATATTATATTTCGCTTCGGGTATCGTAAATACAAGCGACGGGGCCGCGGCCATAAGGGCGTGGATATTAAAAGCCCGTTGAAACACGCCCCGATCTATGCCGCTGCGGACGGGAAAGTAACAGCAATCCGCATCCGCCCCCGAGGCTCCTGGGGACGCCTGGGTTCCCACGTATTTATCAGTCATAACCAGGGGTTCAGGAGCCTTTACGGCCATCTCTCCAAGGTTTCGGTCAAAATCAATCAGGAGGTAAAGGCCGGCGATCTCATCGGATACATGGGCAAGACCGGCTATGCCACAACGGAGCATCTCCATTTCGTCATTTACCAGGGTAAAAAACTGGTTAATCCGGAGAACTACATAGAATGCGATTAACGTGGATCATTCTTTTCCTGTTTTCCGGTTTGTGCCTCTCGGGGGTCTGGCACTGTTCAGGGGGAAAGGACATTTCCCAAGATGCCATAAACCCCCCACTTAAAGATGTTGATTCAGGGCACATGGACCTTCCCTACATTGAAACCGATACGGCGGATACCCCCCCTCGACGCCTGGGTCTTTTGATAACACTGATGTACATGCCGAATCACGGTTTTTCTAAAGAAATCAACAGCAAAAAGGATGCCCTCATCCGAAGCATTAAAACAGTAGTTGGGACCCAATACCACAGGGATTTGAAGACGGTAGAGGGGTACGAAAAACTTCGCGAGGACATTCTGCAGGCGACCAACAAAGGTCTTTCCCGAGGAAAGGTTTTAAAAGTGCTTTTCAGGGAGTATCAGCTGAATTGAGAGACGTATGACACACAGATCAGTCATCAGACATTTTTTGCCAAAACCGCTGTTATCTCATCCCGGATGCCTCAGTGAGCCTAATCCGGCCGATCTCCATGAAAGTCCTTTCTTTACGATATCCTACAAAAGCGCGCCGCAAAGACAAATCAACCCCTCACTGTATGAAGGGAGGAGGACATTTTCCCGGTAAACCCCAATCTGGGGGGTCAGAGCCTCCTTTCATATGCAGACCATCACCTGAAAAAAACCGGCCTACGGGACCTTTGCTCTCCGAGGAACACAAACAGTAGCTGATTATGTCTGCACTGATCGAAGCAGCAGGAGAATACCCGGATTGGATAGCATCCTGTTTAAACCATAAAATTATAATTACTCACCCGGGGATTGATCGGCTGATCGAGGGAAAGGGGTAATTCGGTTCTTTTCTTTTAATAGCTTTTCAGGGCTGCATCGACTGTATCAAAAACCTTGATAACGGAGGTGACTTTGGTAAGCTCCAGCACCTTCTGAACCTCCTGATTGGGCGATGCAAGCCTGAGACCGTTTTTCAGACTCTGGTTGATATTCAGAAATATACCAATTCCTGAACTCGTGATCATTTTAACGTTGGAGAGATCCAGAACCATTTTCTTTATGCCCTTGTTGATGATGGTCTGCTGCAACTTTTCCTTCAATTCGGGCACGTCCAGAGTGTGAACTTCGGACATATTCATTTTCACTATGAAAACGCCGTCGTTCTGTTCGGATATATCAAACATTTTCGACTCCACACGAATAAGATTTAAACACGTCAATGGTTCAGCAGGTTGAAACTCGAAAATATTACCTGGCAACTATTTATAGTGTCAACTACAATGTAAGTCAATAATATTTTACCCTAATCCGCCAGATTTTATCTTCCTTTCAACAGTAAAAAATAAGCTGCTCTCTATATTTACTATTGACATTTCCGGATCGGGCCGGGATAATATGTAAAATTTTTAATCAAAAACGGGTGTTCAATTATGGCCATAACAAAGAGCGGCGGTGATATTGCCAACAACGTCATAGGAGAAAACTCCTATTTTACGGGAAAATTCCTCATCAACGGATCACTTCGCATCGACGGCCGGTTTGAGGGCAAATATCTCCAGGCAGACCAGCTCTATATCGGTCCCTCTGGCAAGATCATGACAAACATCAACGCCGTTTCGGTGATCGTGGAAGGCCTTGTGATCGGGAACATCAACGCCTCCAACCGCGTTCTGCTCATGCCTACTGCCAAAATACTGGGAGACATCAAAACGCCCGAGCTGATCATTCAAAACGGTGTCATCCTCGAAGGCCGCTGCACGATAGCTAACGATCTCAAATCCTCCGCAAAGGAGTTGCTGGAGGCGGATTATCAGAAGAACCGCATCATTCCCGAGGAATTTCTTGGCAGGGCATAAACCCCGGCTCGGCATAACCATCGGTGATCCATCCGGAATAGGGCCTGAGGTAACACTGAAGGCCCTTATTTATGGGAATCTCCAGGATTATCAACCCCTCATTATCTCTCGTTTCGACCATCTTGAAAAGCATTACGGAAAGCTCCTGAAAAGCATCCCCTCCCTCAGAATCTGCCGCGACAGGGAGGATCTAGCGAGAAAGGAGAAGGATTCCGCCATCCTTTTTCTAGATATCCCCGGAAACAATCCCCTGCCCCCCCCGGGACCGGGGAATCCGGAAACCGGCCGGGAATCCCTCCGATACATCGACCGGGCTCTTGATCTCTGGAAGGAGGGGGGAATTGAGGCCATTGTCACGGGACCTGTGAGTAAAAGCCTCATTGAAAAATCCGGACAGCCTTTTACAGGCCATACGGAGTATATGGCGGATTACATCGGCGAGAAAAATCCCTTCATGATGATGTTCTCCCGGGATTACAGGGTCCTGCTGGCGACAACCCATCTCCCTCTCTCCCAGGTGCCGAACGCCGTTACGGAAGACCGCCTCCTGCATACCATCAGGACGGGATATCAGGCGATACACGCCCTGGATGGTGGCGAGGTGAAAATCGCCCTTACAGGCCTTGATCCGCACTGCGGCGATGAGGGGGCCATCGGTGATTTCGATGTAAGGATCACTCGAAGAGCGATAGATCGGGCGCGTTCATCCGGTTTGCCAGTGGAAGGCCCCTTTGCAGCGGACACCCTCTTCCTCCCGGAAAGATGGAAGCAGTACAGCCTCGTCATTGTCCCCTATCACGATCAGGGTCTGATCCCCTTTAAAATGCTCGCCTTTGATACGGGAGTAAATGTGACCCTGGGGCTATCCCTGGTCCGCACTTCTGTGGATCATGGAACAGCCTTCGATATCGCCGGGAAGAACAAGGCCGGGCATCAGAGCATGATCGAAGCCATGGATCTTGCATTCCGTCTACTGAAATACCGATCAGGGGAACTCTCTGCCCAGCCTGGCGAGAATATCTCTGACTAAATTTTCAACAATCTCATCCCTTGATTTACCGCTGCCCCGGGCAAAGATGATTTTAACTGTATGTTTCCCATCCCTGATTTTTACCATTGCCTCGGCATAACCCTTCTGGGATTCCACACCAATCTCCTCACTTGACGATTCAGAAAGCCGGTAAATCTCCTTTCCCGAAGAATAACGGTAAATGGATATGAATGCGGTATATTTCACATCATTTGACGAGCCGACCAGGTAGCGAGCCAGGGATGACTCGATTCTCTTCCTGTCGACACGGGTCCTGTATTCCTCCGGCACGTCAATCTCATATCGGCAATCCTGCCAGCGGATGGAGGTCTTACATCCCATAAAAAACGATGAGAGGCCCATAAGGGTCAGAGCCACTGACATCATTCTGTTCCAGAGTATCATTCCTATATCCTTTTTCCTAAATACAGATCTGCGAGTTGATCATCACCGGTTTTTCGAAAAAATGGGAATAATAACGGGGATTTCAACCGAAAATAGTATATACAGGATATTGTTAGAAACAATCCCTTCTGGCAAATAAAAAATTGAGTAAATTCTCATAAAGCGATCAAGCATGGAAAAAGCCATTATCATAAAATCGATCTTTCTCTTCATCTGCCTCTGGGGCTTCAGCCTGGTATTCCTGTGGTTCCGGCCGAGAATCGAACCTTTTTGGAAAATCATTGCCACTCTCATTTATCTATTCTACATCTGGTTTTTCTTTACCGAAATCAACGCGGGTTATAACGCCTTCATGGCGGACTGGTATAATACCATCATTCATTTCCTCAAGGAAATACTCTCGCTGGTTTTTGTAAATCTATTCTTTTTCTGGCCTGTATCGCTCATCCTGATTTTTTACAAGGCCAATGATATGGGTGCGGAAAAGCTCCTGAAATTCCTCTGCATTCTGACACTTATACTCTGGATTTTTTTCCTGATATATGTTTTTTATAACAAAGGAATAGATTCCTTTCTATTTCAAAAACTCAAGGAGATGGTACCAGGGGCAAAATAACCTTTCCAGAGGGTTTTCATGAAAAACGGAGCAATCCTGTTAACATTCTTCCTCATCCTTACCGCCACCGAGCTTCCCCTCCATTCGGCAAAAAGCTCTTCCGCCCTCTATCGTGAAGGAGCCAAACAGGCCCTCAATGGGCAGATTGACGAAGCTATAAGTAAATTCCTGGAGGCTGTCCGTATCAGCCCCTACTACGCATTGGGACACTACGGTCTGGGTAAATGTTATCTTTACAAGCAGGGACGACTGGAAGATGCCGTGAAACATTTAAAAAAATCTACGGTCCTCGATAAAAGGAATCCTAAAGGATTCTTCTATCTGGGAATGGCTTATTTGCTTTCAAAAAAATACATTCCCGCAATTCATGCCTTCGATGAAGCTTATAAACAGGATAAAAGCTATATAGAAGCCCTTTACAATATCGGGGTTATCTACGACATCATGCGATCCCACCATCGTTCCTCCCGCTATTTTGAGAAGTATATCGCTCGCAAACAGAAGGACAAACTGGATATCCTTTTCTGAACAGTCCTGATATAAAAAAAAGCGGTATGCTAGCATACCGCTTTTTATACTTACAGGGACAACCCTGATTATTCTTCCACCATTTCGATCATACTTTCCGGAGGAATTACATCTACAAAAACCGTCAGGACTACAACCGGAGAAACATTGCCGACTTTATCAACAGCCTTGGCCTCAATGACATGCTCACCGTTTGTCAGGAACTGTATTTCCTTGGTGTAAGGAATATAATCGCCTTTCTCATCAATCCTTACCAGAACCTGTGCGATACCGGAATCAGCATCCGTCGCGGTAATAGAATACTTGATATCGCTGGAAGCTACGGTTTTACCGGATTTCTTGATCAGCTCCTTGCTGGATTTGATCTCAACAACAGGGGCAACATTGTCCGATACGGGTTTCAAACCATCCAACGCCATCTCTGTTTCCTTGCCGGTCTCATCATACATCTTAAGAGCGTATTTTTCACTGACATTGGTAACATTATCAACGGCCCTGATCTTCAGGTTTATTTCACCGCTGTCTGTAGGAATATTGAAGGGAGCCTTGTATTCCCTGTAGAGCTTGCCGTCCAGGGAATATTCCACTTTGTTCACTCCTGAAAGCTCATCAACGGTGTCCACTTTGAATTTCATGTCCTTGGAGATGTAAACCTTGTCACCCTTTTTCAGAACAGGTTTATCAGTCGTTACATAGATAACTGGGGGAGTATTGTCCACGATGACCTTGTAGAGCTTGGGATTTTCCTTGTTCCCGATCGAATCCACACCGTAATAGGTGATCACTCGAGTTCCCTCATCAGGAAGGGTAAAGGGAGCATCGTATTTTTTGACTTCACCGTTATCGATTTTATATTCAATTCTGTCTTTCAGAAAATTATCCTTGGTCGTCAGTTTAAACTTAACCTTAGAATTGACATATACGTTGGCGCCATCAACATAGGTTTTGGCCTCGATGGTGGTCCCTTTCAACTTTTCCGCTTCAGCTTCTTTCTTGGCGTCCGGAGCGGGCTCTTTTTTAACATCCGCTGCTTTATCCTCCACTTTCTTTTCATCGGCCGGAGTGGGTTTGTCCTGGGAGAAAGTAGTAGAAGAAAATAAAATTGCTACGGAAAGACATAGCATTATCAGCATCAGTCTTTTAAACATAAATAACCTCCATATTTACTCTTTGCCATTCAGTGATAAATAATGAGAAATCTTGATAATGAAGCAATAAAAACCTAATATTACAAGTAATTTTTTAATTGTCAATATATATTTATTATTATTTATTGTATATGGGCATTTTTTTTGGAGGGGATCGCAGTGGACCAGGCTTCTTAACGCAGCCATCCTCGGCATACCATCTGCCAAAACAGCCGGAACAGTATTAAGATCAGGCTCGCCTTCTTACAAGACATCGAAACCTGGGCCGGGTATAAATCAGTTATGGACTGCATGAGAAATCATATCGGAACATTAATAACTTTATCTCTTTTCTTGATTTCCTGCAGCAGCACACCCCGCATGGAAAGCAGAGCCATCCGCTCTGATATGAAGAAAAAAGCAGAGTTCCTGGCAAAAAACAGCCGTGACATACCCCGATTGAAAGATCAGCGCCTGGGTAAAACCGGTTACTACTACATCCTAAGCAATACCGGGAGGATCATCTATCATCCCCAGGAAGCCCTGATCGGTCTCTCCTTCTTCGAAACACCCCTGGTTAAGAAGATCACAAGCAGGAAAGAGGGATGCATCCGGCAGTTTCTCGAAGGGATGGACAAGACGGTCATTTTCGTTCCCATCGATGATATGAATTATCTGTGCTTTTCCATAAACACTCAGGAGCTTTTAGACAAGAACGGTCAGGACTGCGAAAACCTCGACTGATCAATCCCGCATCTCGAGAGAGACAGTGTTGACAATCAGCCGGATGATCTCCCTGTAGCGTGACAGGCTTCCTGAAAGCACAGGCCCCGCCTCAACGCGGAATTTTTTGGCGTACTTTCCGGACATCACCTCCACCTGATAATAACCGTTGGGACTGTTCGCAGGATAGCGGTCTTCAATATTCCAGATATTCAGCCTGTTGAGTCTCTTCAACATTCGCTCATACCTCTGGCTATCCAGTTTTCTTTTAAAAGACCTGCCTTTGTAATTCTGAAG
>CALCJG010000465.1 GCA_937967705.1 uncultured Spirochaetia bacterium | reverse complement strand
GCCGGAAAAGGGATTGGGGACGGAGCAGCCTCCCTCTCGGACTCTCTCCCGGAACCAGTCCATGAAAAAAGCCGGGTCACTGCGCCGGGAAAAGGTGATGACCCATTTTTTTCTTATGTTATCCTTCATCTCCCGGGAGAGATTAGCGCAACATGGGGGTGTCGGCAAGGTTAAATTATAAAAAAAGTATGACCAGGTCTTTGGGGTATGATGAGGAGAAGTCTGTATTATACCCCTTCAACGGTATTGCGGGATGGGATAAGACGGAAGTGTTGCTTGGCCAGGTTATTTATTGTATATTAAATATCATGTTATAATATTAATTTTTAATTAAAATTTTCTTGATCAAGCCCTGTCTTTGGCTATAATGGACTCAGGGATTAACGGGGGAAGTATGAAGATAGGTCCCATTTTAAAGCGGATTCGTTTGGAAAAGGAGTATACCCTGCAGGAGGTGGCCGGGCGGATCAAGATGACGGCCAGTCATCTGTCACAGATAGAAAATGACAAGATATCCCCCTCCCTTCATTTCCTGGAGGAGCTTCTCCGGCTCTATGCCGTGAACATGTCGGATTTTTTCCGCCAGGTGGAGCAGGTTAAGTATGTCGTCGTTCGGGGCGCGGGGGAGGAGGTTTTCAGGGATGAAGAGCGGGGTTTACGGCTGAAACTGCTCGCTTCCAAACTGCAGAACAACGCCCTGGAATCCTATCGCGTGGAGATGGACCCCGGTTCCTCTATCGATGTGAATACTATTCCCCGGGAGCAGAACGGGGAGCGGATGATGCTGGTCCTGGCCGGCAGATTGATGGTGCTGCTGGATGAAGAAACCCAGGATATGGGTGAGGGGGATTCGGTTAATTTCAAGGCCTGGGTCCGATGCCGCATAAGCAATGATTCCGGGGAGCGTGCGGAGCTGCTGCTGACAGGGCTGCCGCCGGTTTTCCGTTGATTAAAATGATGGAGGTATGCCATGGATCTCGATGTAAAAAGACTTCTGATGGGCCTGGCCGCCATGGTGCTGGTTTTTTTAGCAGTCGTAATCTCCGGCGGTCATCTGCAATGCGGGTTTTTCCAATAAGAAATGCTCAGGGGTGATGCGCGGTACGTAACGGGACTGTGATCCTTCCCCGCGGATTTCACGAATACCGTAACGGGCTTCGATTCTTCTCCTCGAGTGAATCGCTGGAAGATTAGCTGGAATGATGAAATAATGGGAGCATTCTATGAAACGTATATTGAAGGTCTATCTGGGCGTTATTATTCTCACGGCAGGATTTCTCTTCTTCAACATGGTGTCTGTACTCACGGCATCTCCTCCGGCAGTGACCGGAACGACATCCTCCCAGGTGCACAAGGGGGTCCCTGCGGCATCACAGGACGGTCATCACGCGCCCCATCTCGCGGGTAAGGACCTTTCCCTCTTATGGGCCCTGCCCTTTGCGGGCATACTGCTCTCCATCGCCCTGTTCCCCCTTGCGGCTCCGCATTTCTGGCATCATCATTACGGGAAAATATCCCTCTTCTGGGGGGTTTCCTTCCTGTCTAGTTTTACCGTTGTTTTCGGCTGGAGCATGAGCCTTTTCTATCTGCTGGAGGTTTACCTTCTGGAATTCATCCCCTTCATCATGCTTTTACTGGCCCTCTTTACCGTTTCCGGCGGTATTCGGCTCAAAGGGTATCTGGCCGGAACGCCCCAGGTCAATGCCGCCATACTTCTGGTGGGGACCCTGCTGGCGAGTTGGATGGGGACGACCGGGGCCGCCATGCTCCTGATACGGCCGCTGCTTCGGGCCAATGCCTGGCGCCGTCATAAAACCCACGTCGTTGTCTTCTTTATCTTTCTGGTGGCCAATGTCGGGGGTTCCCTGACGCCCCTGGGGGACCCCCCCCTTTTCCTGGGATTTCTGAAAGGGGTTAGCTTTTTCTGGACCACCCGGCATCTTTTTCTGGAGATGGTGGTTGTGTCGGCTCTCCTGATGGTGATTTTTATCATTATGGACATGTACTATTTCCGAAAAGAGGAGGTGAAGCCCGAGGTTCCGGAAAAGAGGGAACCCCTGGCTCTGGAGGGGAAGGCCAACATTCTGCTCATCCCCGCCGTTGTGGGTTCCGTTCTTTTGTCCAGCATGGACCTTGGTAACGCTTTTACAGTCTATCATGTCACGGTGAAACTGGCAGCTTTCCTTCAGATCATCCTGCTCCTGGCTATTACGCTGGTTTCTCTGAAGATTACGGACCGGGAGGTTCGGATTGGAAATGATTTCAGCTGGGAACCGATTAGGGAGGTGGCCAAACTCTTCGCCACCATCTTTATCACCATGGTCCCGCCCATTGCCATGCTCAAGGCGGGGGTTGATGGTCCGCTGGGGGTCATAATCGGTAGCGTCGTGGACGGTCGGGGGGAGTTTATCAATGCCAATTTTTTCTGGGCGACCGGGATACTCTCCAGCTTCCTGGATAACGCCCCCACCTATGTGGTTTTCTTTGAGACAGCGGGGGGCAACGCGGCGGATTTGATGACAAAGCATGCGGATACCCTCATCGCCATAAGCTGCGGGGCCGTTTTTATGGGGGCTAATACCTATATCGGCAATGCTCCCAACTTTATGGTCAAATCCATCGCCGAGGAGGCCGGAGTTCCCATGCCGAGCTTTTTCGGGTATCTGCTGAAATACAGTCTCCCGATTCTGATCCCCCTGTTTCTTCTCGTAACCTATATCTTCTTCTGATAGACGCTCCTGTTCTGGGGCTGGCAAACCGTCCCGGGGGCCGTGCAGATGACAGGGGGTCAGAGCCCTCTGTTTTTTTATCTGCAATGGTTTTTTCGTTGTTTTTGTGTTATCTTATGAACAATATTGCTGGAAAAATCGTGCATAATCACGAGAACACTGACAAAAGGGTTTCAATGATGGAAAATAAAGAATCCCGGGAGGAAGGATCTCTGTTTCAGTTTCTGGGGGAGTCGCGAATCAAGGGGTTGGTCAATGCGGAATCCTTCATAAAGCCTCTCAAGAGAAGGGATTTTGTCGAACTGCTGGAGAGCCTTGGGCTCAATCTTAAGGATTTTCTGGAGGCCATGGGGAAGGATAAGCGGTATTTTATTAATGAGAACAGCGATCGCCTGGATCTCGATATCCCTGAAACCTTTTTCTTTGCCCAGATTCTTCGCAACCTGTTGCGGGAGGAGCTCAAGGAGAGGGTGCGGGCATACCTGCGGGATGCTTACGAGAGAATTAAATGCGAGGTCATCGCCCTCTGGGTGGTGAGGGTCCGTAATCATCTGGTGGCGGAGGAAGAGGGTCTGGAGCGGGGGAAATATCTGCGTCTGGAAGAGATTAAGGACTGCGTGTTGCTGGACAAAACCATGCTGAAGTATAATTTCGACAACACCGTCGAATTCTTTTCCTACCGGGACGATATCCGTACCCTGGAGCGGGAATCCCTCACCAGCTATCCCCTCTACCGGGTGCAAACCCTGAATCTTTTCGGGGACGAAATCATTCAGCATCCGGGAAAGCGTTTCAGGGATCACAGAAACGCGGATTATCTGCGTTTTGGCCGCCTGGAAAGCCTCTTGCGTGTTCCGGGCTATGATTATGACGTAAAATCCCGGGGAACCCGGCATTTTTTTCTCCTCAGCTTTGAAAACAAGCTGTCTTACGATACAATTAATGATGTATGGTTCATGAAGAGACCCGAGGAGGGCCCCTTCGAGGGGTTTACCCGGGAGGATGTCGGTTATGCGGAAACTCTCAGGGATTGCCTTATGGCGGACCTGAAGCTCTACATTATGATGGCTTTTCATGAGGATCTGGGTATGGGCGATTGGAAGGAGATTCTGGAAAAAGGGAAGGGTTTGGCGGAGAAAGTCCTTTAATAATTACAAAATTGTTTAATAATTATTACATTATTGTAATAAAATATTGACAAATTTGCAATTAGAATCATCCTTGATAGTATTGTTCCGCGAGGCGGCAGGATGGATTTGGATTATCTGAAACAGTTTATTGTCGTTAACGATCCCCTCCAGAGAAACGAGGCCGGCAAGATTCGATACAGCATAGGTACTGTATTCCTCCATGCAGACCCCCCCGTCGTCCTCTCCGGCCCCTCCATTCACCTCATGCTGAAGATGTACTATCTCCAAAGTATCAACGAAAAACGGCAGGAGGAGGGTGCCTCCGACCTTACCCTGAGGGAGGAACATGAGATTCTCGCCGAAACCGTGGATCTCATCACCCGGGACCATATCGTCTACATCCGACCGGATCCCGAGAGGATGGACCTGGCCTTCGAAGCGGACCGATTCATGCAGAACGGGGGCATCCCCAAATCCCAGATCCGATTTTTAGGCACTCTCAATCCCGAAGTTCGCAATGCCATCAAAAAAGCCGGGGAATGCTGGAGGCTTCAGGATATCCCCCGGAACCGGGAGGAGATCATCGAACTGATAAAAAACTCCCTGATCGCCATCGGAACTCAGACGCGCTACTACTACGCCCCGCAGACGGGCATACGCTATCTCACCTTCGATCTCTTCTCCAGCCTGGAACGGCTGAGCGGGATGGACCTGCGTGCCTGCCTTGTAGAAATCCGGGATTATTCCAGACGGCTCAATATCTTCGGAAACAGCGAGATCGCCTTCTTCGGTGCGGAACGGTTCGGCGCGGACAACTTTGCCGGGCTGGACCCTGCTGCCCTAGAGGACGGAGATCTGCGGCTGGCCTACAGCCGATTGAAGAAGGAGTTCTACGAGGATGTGGAGCCGACCCTCCGTTTCGATCATCCCGGAGATCCACACTGGCGGGCGGTCATGTTCAAGAGCCTGATGCGCTCCCCGGCGGAGGAGAGCGAGACCCTGCTGGAAGAGGTGCAGCTGGGGCTTTCCACGGAGTTTCATATGCAGGTGGCCTGGCTTCCCTCGGGACAGATCGTGGAAGATCGTGTGATTCCAGATCCCATAGAAGAGGAGATCCGGGAAGGCCGCTGTGACCTTCGGCTCCATGCCATGGCGGACAGCCGCGTGTACGGCTTTATCAGGAATTTCCTGAAGGAATACGGGGAGCTGGAGTACGTCAATGTGGGCAGGGTGGAGAATTCCCTTTCCCGCAGGCCGGAGATGCCGGGGTACCGGGGGGTTTATCTGGCGGTACTGAAGATCCCTCTGATGCAGCGGGAGATCGTCCGATTCATACGCCTGCAGAAGCGGGACATACGGTTCTACCTGGAGGAGGGCCTGTCCCTGGAGGAGGCCCGGGAGAGGGCGGACCGATACCGCCGGGGGTATCTGGCGCGCTACTATGCCTGCCGGCGGATGGGGATGCGGCTTCCGCCCATCAGCAGCAACGTGATAGACGATACTTATAGGGGAGTACCCATTAAGACCTCCTACTTCGAGCGTCCCTATGCCTTCGGCTACGCTACCGACAAGATCCCCTCAGCGCAGTACCGGGAGAGCGGTTTTGCCGCCCTCCTGGCAGCGGAGCTGGGAAGGGCGGCGGCGTCCAATATCGCCGTGGGCCGGGTCTATGAGGGCAGGGTCATCTTCGATGACGGTGATGAGGTGATTATTCCTAATGAGGACGGAACCGTGGATCTCTACGTGACGGAAATCACCGCCACTTTCCGGGACTGCCAGACCCCGCTCTATGCCTTTGCGGAGGCCTATATGCTCCCGGTCTTCCGGCGCAGCGAGATGGTGCCGGACGTGCGGGAGTTCGCCGACATCTACGTGCGGGAGTTCGTGGAACGGTTCCGAAGCCTTCAGCGGGAATACCGGGAGAACCGGCAGGATTTTATCGACCTTGCGCCCATCGCCGATGATGAAGAGCTCAAATCTCTCTGGGTGCAGACGCTGAACCGCCTGGAGGAAACGGACCCGGATCTCCTGGGCGATCAGATGCTCGGCGGAGCCCTTTCCGGCCGCTAAGGCTGGATTTCGGCGGGCGGTGTACCTGTTCTTCCTCAGGGCGTACAGTTACAGACCAGCAGTTCCTCGGTATAGCCGGGCCAGCCGGGCACCCGTCTGCGCTCAATAACAGGGAATCCTTTCAACAGCTCATAGAGTTCTGCACTGCCCATGGAGAGGGGGCGCATCTGCCCCAGGAGGAGCACTGTTTTTCCTCCCGCTCTCTGGTAGCTCTCAACGGCACGCAGGGCCATGGGGCTTTCCGGCGGCGGCCAGCAGAGGAAGAGGCTTCTGTCGGGATGGAGGGCGGCGCTGGATTCGTCTCCCGTGCGTACATCATGCCAGCTCTTCCGGAAATGCCAGTTGCTATGGGAGATGTCTCCCGGCACCCCCGTTCCGGGGGGAAAGAGATCGTAGGCGATGACGTCGGCCCCGGAGGCGGTCAGGCAGGAGGCCCAGTAACCGCTCCCCGCGCCGACCTCCACCAGGGGGGAAAAGCAGGCCACGCTTCTGAGAGTCCCGGCGGTGGGGATGGCGAAGGCGTATTCCCGGGTCAGGGACTCCCTCTCCATGAGGAGAAAGGTGGAGGCCCTGGCCGCTCCCCCGGCAGAAAAGCGGTCCACGATCTCCCGGATCTCCTGCAGCATGGGGTTGTCTATTTGCCTGTCCAGATCTTCGACTTCATAAGCGGTGATGTCCGGATAGCCGTTTTCCTTCTGCATGACGACCCTGCCTCTCCGGTCCCCGAAAGGAGGAACGCCTTTCCGGTTCCGGTTTCCTGTTCTTTCCCCGCCGGGGCGGGGGGAGTCTCCTCTCCCTGGCGCAGGGACAGGGAGAATCCTCCCCGACCCGGCGCTCTGACTCAGTGAAACCCCTCCCGCCGATCCGTCAAGGCTTTCTTGCCGGTAGACTTTCCCGGTCAGGGCTTCTGCCGGTATTTATAAACCTCCTTGATCTTCTTGTGCAGGGCCTTGTCCTCCTCCTTGCGCCGGCGGGACAGGTTCTCGTCCTTGAGGCTCTCCAGATAGTTCAGCTCCTTCATGAGCTTGCGGTAGTTTTGGAGCCTCCGTTCGTCTATCTCTCCCTGCTCCACGGCCCTAAGCACCTCGCAACCCGGTTCCCGGTCGTGTGTACAGTCCCGGAAACGGCACCGGGCGGCAAGGGCTTCGATTTCGGCAAAGCTTTCGGTGAGCCCTTCACCCTCCCAGGGCATGAGTTCCCTCATGCCGGGGGTGTCTATGACCAGTCCGCCGGCGGGCAGGAGGAAGAGGTGGCGCCCCGTTGTGGTGTGCCGGCCCTTGCCCGTGGCGCCGCTCAGGGTGTTGACCGCCTGCCGGGTTTCCTGCAGCAGAAGGTTGATGAGGGAGGATTTACCGGCTCCGGAGGGCCCGGCAAAACAGGCGGTAAGGCCCTCGGTAAAGCAGGCGAGGATATCCTCCCGTCCCAGACCGGTTACGGCGCTCGCCGCGTGAACGGGCACTCCGGGGATCTGACGGCGGACACTCTCGACGACCGTGTTGGGCTCCTGGGACGTGTCCGCTTTGTTGAGGAGAATCACCGGGGCGATGCCGGCGCTTCGGGCCAGGACGCAGTAGCGTTCCAGCGTAGGCGGATGGGCCTTCTGTATATCCTGAACGATGAAGAGGATATCGACGTTTGCGGCAATCACCTGCTCCTCCGTGCGCCTTCCGGCGGATTTTCGGGAGAGCCGGTTCTTCCTGGGCAGCATTGCCTGGATGACCGCTTTCTTCTCGCCGGGGATTTTCCGGTAGAGCACCCAGTCGCCTACGGAGGGAAGGGGGTCTCCGCTGCTGTAAAGCCGGCCTGCCGGGAGTCCTGTGAGCTCTCCCTCATCGGTCATAAGGGTGTAAGAGCCCTTTTCCATATGGGAAACACGGCCTGCAGGAAGCAGGGGCTCTTCGCTCTCTTCGCGGTACAGTTGATATTGATTATTCCAGCCCAGAGCGGGCAGTATAGGTTGGTTCATTGCAGTAACCTCTCGTAATTATGGGATCAGGACACAAATAAAACCGCCGGGTTTTAAGGAACCCGGTAGCCAAAGGGTTTTATGTGAGAGGTTCACGCAATCATAAGCATTTAATGAATCCAGAATGCTGAAAATAGTTCTCTGAGTCAACTGTTTTTATGGGATATAATTCGAGAGGTTCCCTCGGCCTGCCCGGAGACAGGCCGGAGGAGATCAGGGAAGGGCGGCCTCGGCATGATGAGGATCGGGTTTGTTCTTCAGACGCTCGTCGCAGATCCGGACCTGGGCCGCCGCCAAGCATACCGCATCAAATCCGGACTCATCCAGGCCCAGGGTGATGCGCAGCTTTTCGCGCTCTGAGCGGGTTCGGGTCTTCAGGACTCGATCGATGACGCGTTCCGCCCGGCTTTCGCTGTTCGTCTTCAGCTTGATCAGCAGGGAGGCGATGAAATCCGTGCGGGCTTTCCTGTAATCCTTACGGTGATTCATGTGAATCATCCCACGGTTGAAGAAGGCCTCGTCCCGCTTGGGGTCCTTTTCGATGGAACGGCTGTAGAAATCCAGGGCCTTCGCATATTGGCCCTGGCTGTCGTGCATGTATCCCATCCAGAAACAGACGCCGGTGTCCTGAACCCCGTAGGTCTTGAAATCCGCCTGACCTTTTCCGTACTGTCCCAGCTTCATGTATACCTGCCCCCGGGAGAAAAAGATCGTCTTTCCCGGATAGCGTTTCTTTATGGCCATGGTGTAGTATTTCAGAGCCTGCTGCATGTCGGCGGGTGCATGCCTGCGCCCGGTCCGCATCCAGTAGCAGTCGCCCAGCATGGCATAGATCATGGCGGTGGCGTAATTTTTATCGTATTGCAGAGCCTTCTCCAGTTGGTCCATGGCGCTCTGATAACGCTGATTGATATAATGATCCGCACCGTCGAAATAGTAGGACCGGGCCAGGTAGTTGTAGATCTGTTTCTGATGGGGGTTGGGTCCCAGAGAGAGGGTTTCCCGGAGATAGTGAATGGTATCCCTGTACCGGCCCTGCTCAAAGGAGCGTACTCCCAGCACATAGGTACCCGTCTTCTGGTATTTCAGCTCCAGGCGGTTGCCCCGGGCGTTCTGAAAGAGGGTCACGGCTTTATGGGCCATGTGCCGGTCGGCGTATACGATCGAGAGATTGTAATAGGCTGCGTTGGCCGGCGGGTTTAGCTTTATGGCGTTCTGATAGCATTGCTCCGATTTGCTCGCGAACCGGACATCACCCCTGAGCTCCCAGTTGAGGTCGTAAAGAACACCAAGATTGTTCCAGGCGCCGGAAAGGAATTCCCTGAGCTCCCGGCTGTCGGGACCGGCCTTGAGAAGGGTGTTGGCCAGGGTGATGGCTTCTATATAGTTACGCTCTGCCAGGGGCAGCTGCTTCAGGGCCTTTTTCCGGTCATAATGCTTCGTTCGCAGTATCATTTTAAGGCGGGCGAAACCCGACCGGTAATGAAGAACGTGATTTTTAGGGTCCTTTCGAAGGGCCGCGTCAAAATGAGGCAGGGCGCCGGTATAGTCCTTCCTGGTATAGGCGTCCATCCCCTTCCGGTAGGCGTTGTCGGACCGGGGGGATTCCTCCGGTGTTTCCGCCAGGAGGCTCTCTCTGCCGGTATTATCTTTCATCTGCGGGAAAAGACTCATCGTCAGAATCAATCCCAGAGCCATGATTTTCTTTTTATGCCCCGGTGAGAGGCGTTTGAGAGGGGGGATCATATCGAGTCCTCTATGTTCTACACATCATGAGAACAGTTAGTTTGAAAAGTATGCTCTGATGAAGGTTCATTCTAAGCTTAACTCTGTATCCATATTATATTAAATAGTTGTTTTAGGCAAGCAAATATAACCTTTTCGCTGTTTAAAAACATGAATAAGGGTCCCGGGATAAAAAGAATCCGGTTCCCTCTTTTTTCTTGTTTCAGGTTATAAGATGATATAGGATGATGTTCATGAACGGTATCCGGGAAAAACTCAGGTCTCTTTTTGAGGGGAGATCGGAGAGTCTGGAGGAGAAAGTACGAAGGAAGCTCTTTACGTTTTTCCTGTTTCTCCTGATCATCCCTCTTTTCCTTTTCGGAACAGCTCAATTGCGGCAAGGGGCTTATATCTACGGGATTACTGATTTCATCGTGGCCTTTCTGCTGATCGCCTTTTTAATTATCCTGAAATACATGAAAAGGGGAAAGGTCATTTACCGCATCAGCAGTCTGCTTTTGATGCTTTTGCTCTTTTACTGGATTCAGAGCGGGGCGGTCAACGGCTATGCGAGCGTCTGGGCGCTTGCCTTCCCCCCCTATATCTTTTTTCTTATGGGGAAGAGGGAGGGGATGCTCTGGAGCACTCTGCTGGTCCTGGTGACGGCGCTCCTGTTTATCAATCCCTTTTCGGCTCTCACGAACTTTACTTATCCCCCGGAATTCATATCCCGCCACCTGTTTTCCTACTTCGTGATCTTTCTGGCAACCTACAACTATGAATCCCTGCGTGTCAGGTATCAGCAGGCGATGGAGGCGGAGCAGAAAAACCTGCTCCTTGAAAAGGAGCGACTCACTGAGGCCCGGGATGAACTGGAGTCGGTCAACCTGCGGCTGAAGGAGGAGATGGAGGAGCGCAAGCGGGCGGAGGAGGAACTGCGGCAGCATTATGACCGTCTGGAGGAGATGGTCCGGGAGAGGACCCTGGAGATTCAGGAGAAGAACCGGATGCTCATGGACAGCCAGAGGCTCTATAAACTTCTCTCGGAGAACGTGAACGACCTCATCTGGGCCACCGACCTCGATCTGAGGTTCACTTTCATTTCCCCCTCGGTGACCAGGCTCTACGGCTATACGGTCGAAGAGGCCATGCGGCTTCCCCATGACAAATGGAATACCCCGGAATCCCTGGAAAAGATCATCGAAGCCTACCGCCGCGAGATGGCTCTGGAAATGGCGGGGCAATGGGATGCGGGCAAATACGTCTTCCTGGAGCTCGAGCAGTACAGGAAAGACGGAACGATTTTCAGCGTGGAGCTGAAGGTCTCATTTCTCCGGGAGGAGAACGGAAGGGCCATCGGGATCGTGGGCATCACCCGGGACATAACCGAGAGGAAACAGGCCCAGCAGGAAAAGGAGGAGATGCAGGAGCAGCTGGCGCAGGCACAGAAGATGGAGGCCCTGGGGACCCTGGTCGGGGGGATCGCCCATGATTTCAACAATCTCCTGGGGGGAATCATCGGCAGCCTGAGCCTCCTGGAGGTCCTCCTGCAGAAGGAGAATCTGTCTGACCGGGAGAGCATTGAGGAATACCTGCACCTGGGCATGGAATCCTCCAAGCGCTCCGCGGACCTGATCAAGCGCCTCCTGATCCTTTCGAAAAAGCATGAGATCATCCTGGCCCCCATAAACATTGCCGATTCTCTGTCCCATATACATGAACTCTGCAGAAATAGTTTCCCCAAATCCATCGCGCTGCATTTCCCCGAGAGGGAGGAAGCCCTCATGATCATGGGGGATGCGGTACAGGTTGAGCAGGTCCTGCTCAACCTCTGCATCAACGCCTCCCATGCCATGACGATCATGCGTCCCCCGGGAGCGAAACAGGGAGGGACCCTCACGGTAACGGTGGGAACTATCAAATCGGACTGCATCATGCGGGAGCACTTTCCGGAGATCACGGGTATCGTGGGTTCCTGGGTACGCGTGCAGATCACCGACACCGGCGTGGGGATGGATGCGGAAACGAAGAAACGGATCTTCGAACCCTTCTTCTCGCTGAAGAGCATGCACACGGGGTCGGGGCTGGGACTGGCGACCTCCTACAACATCATTCAGAAACACGGGGGTTTCATCCACGTCTACTCCGAGCCGGGGAGCGGATCGTCCTTCTCCCTTTATTTCCCGGAATACAATGTGGAAAAGGGAGGCTATCATGCCGATTTCCCCGGTCAGGGGGTGATTCGCGGCAGCGGTACCGTGCTGGTGATAGACGACGAGACGATCATACTGAACGTCGCCAAGGGTTTCCTGGAGCAGTGCGGTTACAGGGTCATCACGGCGGGCAGCGCCCTGGAGGGGATAGAGGTGTATCGGGAAAGGCAGGGGGAGATCGACGCGGTGCTCATCGACCTCTCCATGCCCGACAAGTCCGGGCTGGAGGTCTATCACGAGCTTAGTACCATCAATCCCGATGTCCGGGTGCTGCTCTCGTCGGGGATGCTGGATAATCAGTCCAGGGAGCAGGCCCTGCAGATGGGAATCCGTGACACCGTCCACAAGCCCTACTTGGCCGGGGAGCTTTCTGTGAAAATGAAAGCGCTGATGGAATGACCGCTTTGGGCCGGGAACGCTTCACTAGTAGTACTCGCCTTCGTTTTTGAATTCGATATTCGCGAAAGTCTCCCTTCTGTTCTTCCGGTATTCCGTGGGATTGTATCCCGTTACCCTCTTGAAATGGCGGTAAAAATAGGTGAGATTGTCGAAGCCCACATGAAAGGCGATGTCGATCACCTTGCTGTCGGTCTCGTCGAGAAGCTGGCGGGCCGCCGCTATCCTCCGGTCGTTGATGTACTGGGCGATGTTCGTCCCCGTGACCTTCTTGAAGAGCTGACCCATGTAATCCTCGTTGAGTCCGAATCTCTGAGCCAGCCGCGCCCGATCATAGGTTTCCGTGTAGTTTCCGTCGATGTGTTCGATCAGCCGGTGTATGGCGTCCCGGGGATCTTCCCTTCGGTTGTCCATCGGGATCCGGTTTCGGGCCTGGGAGAGTTCCCGGGTTTTTTTGACCAGGGCCCGCGAGAGGGAGTCGCGCTCCTTTTCGATCCGCTTGAAGTCGAAGAGAAAGTAGAGGAGGGCGGCCAGTACGAGGGCGGTCAGCCGGAAAATGAAGACGAAAGAGATGCGGTACATCTGTTCCGTGGCGAGGAGGTAATAGGTATTGGCGGCGGATGCGACGACCAGGAGGGCTATGGGCGCGATGAACCAGTAGCGCCTCGGGTCGCGGAGCAGGGCCTCCGTGAAGACGTAGAGGGCGTAGGCTATGCAGAGAATCAGAAAGGCGACGGTGGCCAGGACGGCATGCTGGAAAAAGAACCTGGTATCGGGTGAGAAGACTATGAGAAGGTTGAGCCCCAGGGCGGCGATGAGTATGAGCACCAGGGGTTTCCTGGTCGTGACTCGAAAGAACTCCAGGGTGGCCAGGAGGAGGAAGAGGTCCACCAGGGAGTAGATGCTGAAGAAGAGCTTGTAGCGGTACAGCCCGTCGGAGAGAGGTGGCATGCCCAGCAGGAGCAGGAAGAGCCCGAAGACACTCACGACGAAGAGCGCTGCGAAGAGGTGCACCCTTGTGTTTACCTTACCCAGGGCCACGAAGGTGAGCATGAGGGAAAGGATCAAGGAAAAGATCAGGGGGGTGATGTCGTTGAGGGAGGGGAGGTAGTCCCTCAGCCATCGGGTCCTCTGGAATTCCTTCTGAGTATAGAGTACCGGCCTGTCCCTCATGCCGTTGAGGTAATGGGAAAAGATCCTGAGGGCGATGACGTTGCGGCCCCCGGGGCGGAGGAGGGAGACGGGTACCGTGTAGTTCCTTTCTCGGTGCCAGGTGAAATCATACTTCCGGGGGCGCTCCTTCGAAGGGATGTAGCCCGTCCCCCCGACGCGGACTCCGTTGATGTAGGCCTCGTCGGAAATGGAGATGGTCCCCAGGGAGAGCACCATCAGGTTTTCTCGCTGGGATTCGCCGAGGTGGAAGTCTTTGCGCAGCCAGACCGTGGCGGCCATGTCCCTGTTCTGATGCAAAACCGACTCCCACTTGCCCGGGATATCGACCTGCGGCGCTTTGCTGTCGTCGTAGTCCGCCCGGGATGCCTCCGGCATGTCCCCGGTGATGATGCGCCACTTCCCGGAGAGATCCAGGGCCCCGGCGGGATTCCTCTCTCCGTCACTCTGCGGATAACCGCTGCAGCCGGTCAGTAGGAGGACCAGGCAAAGGCAGAGGGGGATGATGTGCGTTCTGGAAAGCATAGTTTTTTTTAGGGAACATCTTAGGTGATACAGGGGACGTGCATCTTTTTCAAGAAAAATTTTATCGATCCCCGTCCCGGCAATCTGCTGAAACCTTGTACATTAGCAAGTTTTCCCCAAAATTCTTCATAGTGTAAAAGACAGCGGACTCATCAACCCCTATCTTCAGGGAAACGGACGGCAGGTGTGCTGTCC
>CALCJG010000464.1 GCA_937967705.1 uncultured Spirochaetia bacterium | reverse complement strand
CATCGGGTCCTTTAAGGTTTTTTCAATGACACCGTTACTGTTATAAACAATGATACTGCCGTCATGATGGCCGGTAGCGATCGTGCCGGTTTTTAAGAAGGCAATGCACCCCGGAGTCCTCTCCTCCGATATGAAGTTCCGGGAGGTTTTGCCCAGATCGTCGGTAATTCGAAAATCATAAACCCCGGACAGGAAGACAATCCGCTTCCCGTCAGGACTAAAGCTGAGGCCCCTCAGGGAAAGATAGTCATGGCCGAAAGCGGAAACGGCCCATACTGCCGCCAGGAGCGAGAGGGCAGCGACCCCTGCTTTCAATATGTTCGTCACGCGTCGTTTCATGGTCCTCCGGAAATCCAATGACCCCAAACCCCCCTGAAGTCAGGCGGCAGGGGTTACACTCCCCTATTCCTGTTTATTATCAGACTGTTTCGAAGAGGTCAATAACGATTCTTTACGGCGGAGTGGGTTCCAGGAAGGGTTGGATACTGCTGAAAGTTGACTCCCCTAAGGCAAAAAAACCCTTTTCGGGGGCCTTAAATTTATCAATGGATATTATCCGTCGTGAAAAGGTATCCAAGATATTCCATTCCTAAAACAATTTAAAGTTATTGCATACAAACAGTCTGCTATAGGACAGGAAATCTATAAATGTTTCCAATTACTGTATATATCCATTAAATGAATTTCAAGCGGATAAGTCTAAAAACCGATGTATCATGACTTTCCAAAAAATAGTGATACTATAACGAGATTTTTGTTTCATAAAAAGAACATTTAGCGGGATATGTTATAATGCAGCCGAAGGTTGCCTGTTCCAACAGGGTGCAATATATAAGTCCCTGTCGCAGCAGGTGTCAGAGTTCGACGCAGTGCAGCGCGGCAGAATGTTAATAATTCGTTTTTAGGTATCATGCAGGATGAGTGTTCTATTGCAGATGATCATTTTTTCACGCGGGTATCATGTCGTGAATGAACGGGTGTTCATATTTTATTTTTCGTTTTTCTGCGTAATGTGTTTGACTGCTCTTTTCTTTCTCGATATATTCATATACGATATGCCTTTTGAGTAAAAAAGGTCTATTCAAATCAGCTGATGTGATAAGAAATACATATTACCGCGCCGTGGAGATGTCGTCTGCGGTACATGTAAACTGAAAAAATAATCGTCCGGGTGTTTTCCGGGAAAGATGCGAGAGGCGGTAGAATTTACCGGGGAAAAATCTCAGGCGACTTTGATAGAGGCTTTCTTTACACCATCAAGAAATGGATTCCCTGCAATGAATTCGGGAACCTATACTGGATGGGGCTCTATGCGCCTGTAGACTTTTCGGCGAAGTTTTAACAGGTGTTTCATGTCCTCAATAATATCTCCGGTAAAATCCCTGGACACAACAAGAACATCTATATCACTGTGATCGTTAGCATTTCCATTAACAAACGATCCGAACAGATACACTCCTTCGAGGGTAATTAAGCTTCTGAGCTCGCGGGAATAATCTTGAATTATTCTTATTATTTCCCTGTCAGCAGAGGGAGTATCCATTCTCTTGTCTCCAGTATTTTTCTCAGACTATGCCGTGTGAAGTCTGCGGTGTCTTTTTTTTAAGAAGAGCTTTTATAAGCAGGATATCGCGCGCTGATATTGAAAGTCGTTATAAAATCAATTGTATACCTGCGCTCGTCTGGTCTTTCAATCTGTAATGTTAAAACAAATGTACATTTCCTTTGAGCGAGATAGCCAGTTTAAGCGCCGGTCTAAAAAGAGGAATTCGCCTGATATTTCCGCAGAGAATGTTCCTGGTGCGGAGGATCTTCCTTCCCGGTGTTGGTATTGGATAATCCGTATTGACAGAAAAAAAGAGTTCGGTTAAAAGAATTCGGCACTCTCAAGTTCAAAAAAAGGAGATAAAAAATGCTACATGAACTCAAAATCACGACCCGCCCTAATCGATGTTTGCCGGACAAATCCCCCGCACAGTCTTCAACCTTCCGTTCGATGATCCTGATGGCTTTTCTGCTGGCAAGCTTGGGCAGTTTATCAGCATGCCAGTACGTTGGTCAAAGATGCAAGTTCTGCGGTTCGTCGCTCTCGGCCGGGAAGGTGCATACACCGGAAGGATACATTGTCTGCAATGAGTGCAATCTGAGTGCTGTGCGCGACCTCCGCACGGCCCGGGCATTGGTTGCCCAGGTTCGCTCAGAGATCGCGAAACTGGGTGTAAGGCTCCCCTGGGGAAATATCAAGATCAAGATGGGTCCTACCGGCCAAAAGGAAGCGTATGCCCGTTGTGAGGCGCTGCGTTACGCTAACGGGACCGTGGGGGCTCTGTGGATCATTTTCGTGCCGGGTCTACCGAAAGACATGTTCAAGGGCACTGCCGCCCATGAGCTGACGCATGCCTGGGCGTATCTCAACCGCTGCCCGATGAATCAGGACCAGGCTCTTGCCGAGGGAGGGCCCACTCTCGTTGAATACACCTATCTCGGGCTCAAGAAAACGGTGTATGGAGAGTACCGACGCAAAACGATCATGACAAGCAACGACAGAATTTACGGCAAAGGTACGCGGCGTCTGCAGGCTTATGCCAAGGACCATGGCGGTCTCGGTGCGGCCCTGACCTTGCTGAAAACCGCTGAAAGAATTCCCGATGGCTACTGACCGGCCCGCTAAAGGGGAGCGGGGAACAATGGATTTTGTTGAAAACCAATTTCTGATTGGTATCATATTTGAGTGAGGTGTAACATATGCGAAAAAACAAATGGATCCTATTGGGCGTAGTCGCACTGATTATGATGTTCAGTGCCGGGCGGGGATTTTCAGAGGACATCCGCTTAACCGAGGATGTTGTACAGCGTTATATCGCCACATTTCCGGAATACTGGAAGCTGACAAAAGAAACGGAGGCTGCCTCAAAAATAAGGAATGAGGAAGAACAGAAGAAAAAGATCGATGCCCTTGACATAAAGAAAAAAACCCTGATGGAAAACAACAAATGGACAGACATATTCGAGTACATAAATACAGGTTCCCGAATTCTCAAGGTGAATATCTTTCTTAATGTTAAAAAGATATTCGCCAAGCTGAAGGATAAAAGAAAACCGAAAGCGATGGCGGAGCTCAAGAAGTGGCAGGAGGAGAATGGATACCTGCCGGAAGAAATGGACGCCGTATTGAAATACAATGCAAAGATCAACAAGATGTATGTGAAAGCGGGACTGAGAAAATAAGCATGACCGTGAAACAGGTGTAGGCGATACACCGGTATATCTTTTATTCTCTGTATGATTTTGCTGGAGAACTACGAATAAAAAAAACCTTAAACGGCGGCTTTAGATTCGCCAATTCTTATAACTGAATGAAATCCCGACATGGACAAAACAAATGTTCGAAATCACCTTTGTGGAAATTATTGCCAAATATGTGGAAATGGATATCGCACATCCTTTTTATGGAAGGCAACGGCAGAGCCATGAGAATATGGCTGGATATGTTTTTATAAAAAGAAACTGAAAAGAGTGGTGAACTGGCAGTATGTGGATAAGACGGAAAAACCGATTTTGCCTGGATGGATTTGATTACTCAGGCCGAAATCTGAAAAAACCGATCAGGTATTGATCAAAGCCGGCGGTGAATCTCGCTAAGGATACCCGGAATCAAAAAACAAGAATTTCGCCATACACCCAGGCTTTAACATGTTCGTCGGAGCCCTAACGGTACGAAATATAATACCAGCAATTAGTGTATTTTCCCACCCGGTCTTTGTGTAATGACCGCGCAAGAAGATGTATATCGGTCTTATCGGGAAGCGAGCAGGCTTTTTTATCCGAATAAGGATAAACATTAATATCAAGGAAGTTGCCATCCCTTCCCTGCAAAAAGTTCCTCGACAGAAGGCTTCTATGAGAATCTCACCACTCTGAAAGTTAACCCCTCTAAGGCAAAAAAACCCTTTTCAGGGGACCTTAAATTTTAACTTGACTTTCCCGTGCCAGCCATTATATTATCAGCAAATCAGCTCAATTGTTTCAAAAATAGATTAGGTAATGATTGAGATCCCCCATGAAAAAGTATATCCTTTCCGCCCTGATCCTCCTCAACCTCTGCTGCAACAGGCATGAATATGACGAGCACATAAACATGTATGTGGTCAATGATAATGATAAAACCATCTCCTGTTTCAACATTGATTATGAAGGCAATCGCCTTGAAAGGGGAATTGTTAATCTCCCGGGTGGTACAGCTGGGGAGATGTACATGAAGATTCATCCCAATAACAGGTTTGTTTATGTACAGATGGGTATAAGCGCCGGTCAACAGTATGCGGTTTATTATTCAGAAAATGACGGTACCCTGAGCAGTACTAACATTTACACAAACCTATCCAGGGGGGCCGGATTGTATTTTGGTATATCGTATGAGGGGGGGCATTATTTTCATCCTGGTGGGAAATGGCATACCTCTGTTAATGGGAGTGACGGTAATATTTATGTGGATTCTGTGGATCAGAATACAGGGCAATTGAGTATCATATCAACACCAAACACTGGCGCAAATTGGACCAACTCTGCTGTATTTCATCCTAATGGAATTTACTTTTATGCTATGGGTATATCAGGGTCCTATTACTGTGTATATACCATATCTGACACGGGTGTTGTAACATTTCTTTACAATAAATCCTGGACCGGTGGCAGTAGTATGCCCCATTGGAGTGTCATTCATCCCTCGGGCCGTTTCTTTTACGGTATTGCTAATGACGGCAGCAACTTATTAACCCTCATTCCAATTATTGCCGGTGGTGCCGACCTTGATGATGCCAATAAAATAGGGTATGTTGATACAATAGGCGGCACCAACCATAATATCTACCTGCATCCTAATGGTCAATTTCTCTACTCAATGATATCCAGTACCATTGTCTGTTACAGTATAAACCAGTCCTCAGGAGCATTATCAAAAATCGGAAGTTATGTTTTGGGGACGGCACCGGCCATGGCCGCCTTTCATCCCTATGGCGGCTGGATGTACGTGACCCATCCCTCTACGAATTTGGTTTCCGTGCTGAATGTGGATAATGCAACCGGTCTTATAAGCTATAACAGCAGCTTTGCTGTGGGGAATAACCCCAACTACATAGCCATTGCGCTGGTCAGCAGCAAAAGGTAGCATCGGTTTAACTGCAGTTGTGTGTTATGCCCGGTTTCGGTCGATCATCCTCGGATTAGTTTAGAGATATATTTTGCGGATTTTACATCGGGTAAAGCCTCACTCTTCGTAATGGAATATCCCTTTCTTTAAGACCAGTTTGCCTTCCGAATTCACTCCTTCAAAGAAAACGGTTCCCCTTCGGTCAGAGCGGTAGCAGATCAGGGTGACCTCCTCCCCGGGCAGTACGGGCCTGGCAAAGCGCACAGAGATTCCTCGGACTCTTTCTATCTTCCCCTTGGCGAGTTTGTCCATCAGAGTGTTGAAGGTCATCGCCTGAATGCAGATGCCGTGCATGATCACGCCGGGAAGCCCCGAAAGCTTTGCCAGGAAAGGGCTGGTGTGCATAAAATTCCTGTCGCCGGAAACGCGGGCGTATTTCATCTGCTGCCCCTTTTCTGTTTTGAAGGATGTCCTGAATAATTCGGCCGGTTTGTCCCCCATGATATCATGGGTTCCTGCTTTTTTCCCGGCAGAGCCTTTTCGGACGATAAACGTGGATGTCCCCTCTTGTGCGATAGCACCCAGGGAATAACCCCGGGTGCCGATAATCAGGCACTCGCCGGCAGGGGAGTCTTCAATATCCTTGATGAACATTTCAGTATCTATGCCGGAACCGATTGTCAGGGGTTTGTGAAAAACGGCTTCCTGTTCCCCGTGAACCATTTTCAGGAGGTTGACGTGCAGATCGGGATGCGTGAGAAAATAGTGATAGAGGGGGTAGAGAAATTTTGAGGTGAAAAAACCGGGAAGAGGGCAGTCGCTTTTTTCATAACGTTCAGGATTGTCATTGGTGGCTTCCACGTAAGCATCGACATCCTCCCGGCTCAGGGTAAGGTCCCGTTTTATCGTATGACCGATCATGTCCCGGTTCATCCGGTAGGAATGGATGTTTTTCAGCATGGAAAAGAAGAGTTCACTGTTTGTTGACATGGGCTGTTTCCTCAGGGGATATTGGCGCAACAGTTGTATTTTGGAGAGGTGTTATTAAGAACTCAAGAACAATTGATGTTTATTGTGTAAATATATCATCCTTATGGCAGGTGCTTAATGGATGGAGGAGAAGGAGGATGATGCGGCAGTGTGGATGATGGTAAAATAGAGATTGATCGTGGAGGACGGAGCTACCTCACCCTGACCCACTGCATGGGGGCTGCGTCTGCTTCTTCCCGTCAATAGACAGCTCCACCGTATCGGAAAACATGATCTCCCGCACGCCTTCGGCCAGGAGGGCCAGGGAGCTGTTGCCGCAGTTCCTCCTCTTCTCGTTGT